>JALRIU010000008.1 GCA_023255355.1 Pseudomonadales bacterium
TGGTCAGGGCGGGCGACTGAACAGGAACGGCCCGAATGGCGCATCGATGTTCGATGGCTTCCTGTACAACCGCGTGACCGGATTCCAGTCCCCGCTGTTGCAGGCTGAGGGTGTTGTGCCGCAGCCGACGCCATCAGTCGATGTGTAATCCCATATGCTGAACCCGAGGAGCTTTGCAGGACATAGGATACGATCGATCGCTCCCGTATAGGAATTGATGCTATCGATATAGGGTGTTCCCAAGTGAGAAAATTTATGTCCTCATGACTCAATGCTGTGGCGCGATCAAATGTTATGGTAAGACCTTCATCGCCTAACATTGGAAAAGGATTGGCTAAACGTTGTTCACCGTGGTGTAAAACCAAACTTGTGGCGGTATGCTGCTCACTTTCTACCCCATACGCATCAAGCACCTTATCAAAAAGTTCTGCTAGGTTAGCATTTTGCTCAGCCTGTTGAATGTTTGCTATCCATTGCTGAGCTATGTCGCTTCTGCATGAGTTTCGTTCTAATAGTCTATCGCGGCCTTGATCAAGCTCATGACGTAATTGATCACTTTTAGAAGCAATATCTGTTAACCACGTGTCATCGATATCTGCATTGCAAAGATATTCTGTTAGGGCGTGGTGATGGGCTTCGTAAATGCTATGTGCGCCGGCAAAAGGTGCGTTAAATAACTTTAATCCATTTTGGTACCATTGAAACAAATGGTGCTGGGCGCTATCTAGCAAATAAGGGATGTGAATAAAAATATCTGCGCCTTGGCCTATGCGGTCTATACGACCGATACGCTGTTCAAGTGTATCTGGGTTTAGCGGTAGATCGAATAACACTAAATGTTTGGCAAATTGAAAGTTTCGTCCTTCGCTGCCAATTTCCGAACAAATTAAGATCTGTGCACCACTATCTGGATCGGCAAAGTAGGCTGCAGCTCTATCTCTTTCGATAATACTGAGTTCTTCGTGAAAGTCAGCTGCACTAATGCCTCGGTTGAGACGTAGATATTGCTCTAGAATTTGCGCAGTGTCCTTATGGGCACAGATTAACAACACTTTTTCTTTTTTATGTTGTTGTAAAAAATCACATAGCCAATGTACGCGTGTATCTTGTTCTACCCACAAATCATCAGCATGCCGTTCAGGGAACAAACCATTCAAATTAAATCGATCTTGGTAAATACTTTCTAAGGGAATCGGGTTGATGTGCCTTTTTGGAAAACCGCTAATTCTATGGCGGCTATTTCTGAACATAATTCGACCAGTGCCATGCCTATCAATTAACGCATTAATCGCCGCTTCAACACAATCTGAACTTGATACAATATCCGCTATCTCATTGGCGCTGAGATATGATTCCATGGCTTGATGGAGATCATGGTTAATGCTTTTACTTTCCTCTAGGCGCTCTATAAGAGAGCTGAGTGCTTGATATTCTTGCGTTTCCTTTTGGTATTCGATAAAGCTATGGAAGCGTTTTGGATCTAATAAACGTAATCTAGCAAAGTGACTTTCAAGACCGGCCTGTTCAGGTGTCGCCGTCAGTAACAATAGTCCGGGGATAGATTGCGATAATTCTTCAACAGCGCTGTAAGCTGGGCATTGGTAAGTTGGACTCCAGTGTAAGTTATGAGCTTCGTCGATTAATAAAATATCAAAGTTAGCCGAGGCAGCTTGCAGACGGCGAGTGGCGTTGTTGGCAAGCCATTCTAAGTCGCAGAGAACAATTTGCTCGCTTTCAAAAGGGTTTTCATCGTCAGGTAAGCTGGCGCAACGACTTTCGTCAAAAATTGCGCAGAAGATATTTACCTTGCGGAGTAGTTCAACCAACCATTGATGGACCAAGCTATTTGGTACACAGATCAAAACGCGTTGAGCGCGTTGGGTTAGTAGTTGTTGGTGTAAAATTAACGCCGCTTCAATTGTCTTACCAAGACCAACTTCGTCGGCCAGTAAAACCCTAGGTGATAAGCGCTGCCCAACCTCGGCAGCGATATATATCTGGTGTTCAAGTAAGGCTATCCTGCCACCTAATAAACCACGACAGTTTAAAGTTTCTGCGCCATGCTGAGCGTTTATAAGCTGCCTTCGTAAAGCGTAATCTTTTGGTTTTGATAATTGGCCAGCTGACAGTTTATCTAGTGGCGAAGATAATTGTATGTCAGCTGCTAATTGGATTTCTGGTAGTAAAATATCTTTTTTTGTTTCACTATCGACAAGATATACAATGTTGCCATTGTGTTCGGTTGAGTTACGTATAGTTAATTGCTCGCCGTCAATATTACGGATAACTTCGCCAGGACGGTAAATGATTCTACTCAATGGGGCAGCATCGGCTCGGTAGGTGCGTTGTTCGTCAGCAGCAGGGAAAATTACTTCAACAAGTTGGTCGAGGTTTTTGATGATTACGCCAAGTCCAAGTTTTGGCTCTGCTTGGCTTACCCAACGTTGTCCTGGGATAAAAGTCATATAGTACTCATTTTGGTTCGATAGTGTTTACCGTGGCGTGTAGATGGCCAGACCGTAATTGTACCTTTATTTGATCGTTTTTGTTGACTTGATCGACGTCTTTTACCAGTTTCTCTTCAGCATTTTTCACAACTGCAAATCCACGTTGCAGAATTTCCAAAGGATTAACAGAGTTAAGTAGGGCTGCTTGATGAGCCAATTGCTGTTGCTTGGATTTAATTGTATTGCTAATTAAGGGTGCGAGTTTTTGCTGCTGCGGCTCAAGATAAAGCCGTTTGTTCTTTAAGATTAGCTGCTGCTGTTTGATTTGGCGTTCTAATAGATTGTTTAATCGTTGTTTAGTGTCACTCAATCGACGCTGCGGTGAAAGCTGTTTTAAAGCGTTTTCATTGAGTTTTAGTTTAGATTTAAGCTCTCCAAAGCGTTGTTTAAGATTGCGTTGACTGCGTTGTTCTAGAACGTCCAGGCGTTGCATAAGTTGTTGTAGCTTTGTGGAAGGGTTTTTAATGCCTTGGCTAAGCACACTAAGACGCAATGTTTGTTCTTTTAAATGACGTTGTGATGCGTGCAAAAGACGGCTTCGAAGTTGTTTTAATTTTTGTAACTGTTCACTGCTGTCTGGGCTCAAAAGTTCTGCTGCCGCAGATGGCGTAGGCGCTCTAACATCAGCCACAAAATCAGCTATCGTAACATCGGTTTCATGACCGACGGCACTGACTATCGGAATAGGGCAGTGATAAATTGCTCTAGCGACAATTTCTTCATTGAAAGCCCATAAATCTTCAATCGAACCGCCGCCACGGCCAACGATGATGGCATCGTGCTGGCCAAGTTGGCTTAGCCAATTGAGTGCATCAGCAATTTGACCTGCCGCCTCGTTACCTTGAACTAGAACGGGAATAATATCTATTTCAATATTGGCAAAACGACGCTGAAAGACACTCAATAAGTCACGCACAGCTGCACCGCTTTTTGACGTAACAAGTGCCACCCGGTGTGGATTTTTGGGAAGGCTTTGTTTGCGGGAAAGATCAAATAATCCTTCTTGTTGTAAACGTTGTTTAAGTGCTTCAAATTTGGCCTGCAGTGCGCCAATACCAGCATTTTCTAGGTTATCAATAATAAGCTGATAATCACCACGAGCTTCAAAAAGGCTAATCTTGCCTCGGACAGCGACCTGGGTGCCATTAGCGACTTGGGTGCGGCACAAAAGGTTTCTATTGCGAAACATAGCGCAGCGAATTTGGGCATTCGCATCTTTTAAAGTGAAATACCAGTGCCCAGAGCTGGGTCGCGAAAAGTTAGAAATTTCACCCTCGACTAAGACACTAAAAAACTGACCCTCTAAAAGGTCTTTAGCGGCGCGATTTAATTGCGTAACTGTTAAAGCAGTTTGCGGTTGCTTTGATCCCAAAATGTCCTTTGGAATCAAGTGAGATTCATTGTTCTGCACTGTATTCTTTTGCCTAGTTAAAGTGGTATAATTCCTGATTTATTCTTAACCACACGAGGTTTCGCCCACTATGCTGCGAATTGCTCAAGAAGCACTAACCTTCGATGACGTTTTGTTGATTCCTGCTTATTCAGAGGTTACCGCAAAAGACGTTTCACTGAAAACAAAATTGACCCGCAATATCGAACTTAATATTCCAGTTGTGTCAGCGGCAATGGATACCGTAACTGAAAGTCGTTTGGCGATTGCTTTAGCACAGGAAGGTGGTATTGGTATTATCCATAAATCAATGACAATCGAACAGCAGGCTGCTGAAGTTCGTGCAGTTAAAAAATTCGAAAGCGGTGTTGTACGTGATCCAATTACAATTACCTCAGATGCGCCCATTAGTGCATTGGTAGAAATGCGAAAGGTACATCGTGTTTCTGGTTTTCCTGTACTAGAAGATGGTGATCTTGTGGGTATTGTGACTAGCCGTGACGTGCGGTTTGAGCATAGTTTGAATGCGCCTGTTTCTTCTATCATGACGCCGAAAAACAAACTGGTGACTGTTAAAGAAGGTACTTCACAGGAAGCTGTGATGGAAATCTTACATAAACATCGCATCGAAAAAGTGCTCGTCGTTGATGACAATTTCAAGCTAACTGGCTTGATTACTGTGACCGACATTAATAAGGCTGAAACCTATCCCAATGCAGCCAAAGATGCTGAAGGTCATCTTCGTGTAGGTGCATCGGTTGGCACTGGTCCTGATACAGATGATCGAGTTGCTGCCCTTGTTGCAGCAGGTGTCGATGTGCTTGTAGTAGACACGGCGCACGGTCATTCAAAAAATGTTATTGAGCGGGTTCGTAAAATCAAACAAGCGTTTCCGCAGGTTGAAGTGATTGGTGGCAATATCGCTACGGCAGATGCAGCGTTGGCCCTTGCTGAGGCTGGTGCTGATGCCGTTAAGGTAGGTATTGGTCCTGGCTCAATTTGTACAACACGTATCGTAACGGGTATTGGTGTGCCTCAAATTTCAGCAATTGCAAATGTAGCTGAAGCTCTAAAAGATTCTGAAGTCGCCGTCATTGCTGACGGTGGTATCAGATACTCAGGTGATTTGGCCAAGGCTATAGTTGCAGGTGCGCACTGTATAATGATGGGTTCAATGTTTGCAGGTACAGAAGAGGCACCCGGTGAGGTGGAACTTTTCCAAGGTCGTACTTACAAATCCTATCGTGGTATGGGCTCCCTTGGCGCTATGGCGAGAACCTCTGGATCCTCTGATCGCTACTTCCAAGACGCTAGTAAAGGTGCTGAAAAGCTTGTGCCAGAAGGTATCGAAGGCCGCGTACCTTATAAGGGACCTCTCGCTGCTATCGTCCACCAGATGATGGGCGGTGTTCGTTCTGCTATGGGTTATACCGGTAGCTTAACAATTTATGATATGCGGACTAAGCCTCAATTTAGCCGGGTGACTTCAGCCGGTATGAACGAAAGCCATGTGCACGACGTGCAAATTACCAAAGAAGCACCCAATTATCCTGTAGGGGGACGCTAGAACCAATGACAACGGATATTCATGCTCAAAAAATTCTGATTTTAGATTTTGGTTCGCAATACACCCAATTAATTGCACGCCGCGTACGTGAAATAGGTGTCTATTCTGAAATTCGTGCATTCGATATGTCAGAAGAGGAGATCCGTGAATTTAATCCTCGTGGGATCATTCTTGCAGGTGGCCCAGAATCTGTAACTGAGGCAGGTTCTCCGCGTGCCCCCGAGTGCGTGTTCCAACTTGGTGTTCCAGTTTTTGGTATTTGTTATGGTATGCAAACCATGACAGCTCAACTGGGAGGAGAGGTCAAAGGATCTAGTGTTCGAGAATTTGGATATGCCCAAGTTAAAATCGAAGCACAAAATGCACTTTTTAAAGAGATTAAAGACCATGTTGCAGACGGTGGCGCTTCGTTATTAGACGTTTGGATGAGTCATGGCGATAAAGTAACCACTATGCCGGAAGGTTTTACCTTAACAGCATCGACCCCGTCGTGTCCTATCGCAGCGTTTGCTTGTGAAGACAAGAAATTCTACGGCGTTCAATTTCACCCTGAAGTTACTCATACTTTGCAGGGGCAGCGCATATATGAACACTTTGTGCTTGATATTTGTGGTTGTGAGGCGCTTTGGACAGCAGCGAATATTATCGAAGACCAGATTGCCAAGGTGCGCGAAAAGGTTGGTGGTGACAAGGTTTTGTTAGGGCTTTCTGGTGGCGTGGATTCATCTGTTGTGGCCGCATTGTTGCATCGGGCTATTGGCGAGCAATTGACGTGTGTGTTCGTTGATAATGGTTTGCTGCGCAAAAACGAAGGCGACATGGTTATGGATATGTTCGCCAAAAATATGGGCGTAAAGGTTATCCGTGCAGATGCCGAGGGGTTATTCCTTAAACGCCTTGAAGGCGAGTCTGACCCAGAGAAAAAACGTAAAATTATCGGCAATACCTTTATCGATGTATTTGATGCCGAAGCATCAAAACTAAAAGATGTTAACTGGCTAGCGCAAGGTACTATTTATCCTGATGTTATTGAGTCAGCGGCTGCTAAGACAGGCAAAGCGCATGTGATTAAGTCCCACCATAACGTTGGTGGCTTGCCAGATGACATGCAATTTGAACTGGTCGAGCCTTTGCGTGAACTATTCAAAGATGAAGTGCGTAAAATCGGGCTTGAGCTGGGTCTTCCTTATGATATGGTTTACCGCCATCCTTTCCCAGGCCCTGGCCTTGGTGTAAGAATTCTGGGAGAAGTTAAGAAAGAATATGCTGATATCTTACGTGAAGCTGATCATATCTTCCTAGAAGAGTTGCACGCATCTGGTTGGTATCATAAAACATCTCAAGCATTTGCGGTGTTTTTGCCGGTAAAATCTGTGGGTGTTGTTGGTGATGGGCGCCGCTATGAATGGGTAATTTCGTTGCGAGCCGTTGAAACAATAGATTTCATGACAGCAAGATGGGCCCATTTACCCTACGAATTGTTGGAAAAGGTATCAAATCGTATTATCAACGAAATCGAACACGTTTCGCGGGTTGCTTACGATGTCTCATCTAAGCCGCCGGCTACAATTGAGTGGGAATGATGAATAGACCCGAGTTTTACTCGGGTTTTTTTTTGATTTTTAATTAATTTCGAACTTTTAACTCT
>JALRIU010000067.1 GCA_023255355.1 Pseudomonadales bacterium
CAATTATTTCTAATGCCTCATGCACCACTAACTGCTTGGCACCTGTTGCTAAAGTACTGAATGACGCGATTGGTATTGAAATGGGTCAAATGACCACGATACATGCTTACACCAATGACCAGAATTTGAGCGACGTTTACCATAAAGATATGTATCGTGCGCGTTCTGCGACCCAATCGATGATCCCAACTGCCACAGGCGCTGCTAAAGCTGTTGGTTTGGTTTTACCTGAATTGAAAGGTAAGTTAGATGGTATGGCAGTACGTGTGCCTACCATTAACGTATCATTGGTCGATCTTAATTTTGTCGCCAGTCGCGAAACAAGCGCTGAAGAAATCAATGCGCTCTTGAAAGCAGCTGCTGAGAGCGGTCCTTTGAAAGGTGTTTTGACCTACAACGAGGAGCCATTGGTGTCTATCGACTTCAACCATCAGCCTGCATCTTCTAATTTTGATGCCACACAAACCAAAGTGATGGGAAAATTTGTCAAAGTTATGTCTTGGTATGATAATGAGTGGGGCTTCTCTAACCGTATGTTGGATAATACCCTCGTTCTAATGTCTGCTAAATAGTAGGTAAATGATGACCTCAAAAACACCACAGCTGCGTCGTACCAAAATTGTTGCGACCCTAGGTCCTGCCACTGATGATCCGATGGTTTTGGAAAAGTTGTTACTTGCAGGTGTTAACGTTGTGCGTATTAACTTTTCTCACGGTGATGAAGCAGAGCATCGTCGCCGTGTTGAAATGGTTCGTGAAATTAGTACGCGCCATAGATTGTTTGTGGCGGTGTTGGGGGACTTACAAGGACCAAAAATCCGTATTGCTCGTTTTGCCAACAAAAAGGTCTTTTTAAACGAGGGCGATGCTTTTACCCTCTGTGCTAGCCTCGATAAAAATGCTGGCGATCAATACAGGGTCGGTCTTGATTACACTGATCTCCCCAATGATTGTAAGGTGGATGATATCTTGATGCTTGATGATGGTCGTGTGCAGCTGCAGGTGACTGATATTCAAGGTGATCAAGTGCATACTATTGTCACCGTGGGTGGGGATTTGTCCAACAATAAGGGCATCAATTTGCAGGGTGGTGGTCTTTCTGCACCTGCGTTGACTGACAAAGACTTACGAGATATTAAACTTGCTGCCTCGCTTGATGTTGACTATTTAGCTGTCTCTTTTCCTCGCTCGGGTGAGGATATTGAACGAGCTCGTCAATTATTGAAAGAAGCAGGTGGCGAAGCGAGTATTGTTGCCAAAATCGAACGTGCTGAGACGGTTGCATCGGCCGAAGCTTTGGATGATATGATCAAGGCGAGTGATTGCGTTATGGTTGCCCGAGGCGACTTGGGTGTTGAAATTGGCGATGCCGGCTTAGTCGGAGTCCAAAAACGTATTATCAAGCGTGCTCGTCAGCTCAATACTACCGTAATCACAGCAACTCAAATGATGGAGTCAATGATCCATTCGCAATTGCCGACTCGTGCTGAAGTTTTCGACGTGGCAAATGCTGTGCTTGATGGTACCGACGCGGTGATGCTTTCAGCAGAAACAGCAGCAGGTGAGTACCCAGTACAAACTGTCAATGCCATGGTGCGTGTCATCATGGGCGCAGAAGCGCAGCGTGAAATCCAGGTTTCGCGTCACCGTATGGATATTGAATACGAGTTTATTGATGAAACCATTGCGTTAGCGGTGATGTATTCTGCTAACCATTTGAAGGGCGTAAAGGCGGTCATTGCCTTGACTGAGTCCGGTTCAACTCCATTGGTGATGTCGCGTATTAGTTCTGGACTGCCAATTTTTGCTCTTTCTCCCAGCAAGAAAGCTCAGCGGATTATGAGTTTATATCGTGGTGTATCTTCAGTGGCATTCCAGCCAAAAGATTTAAGTCTTAAAGATGTGACGGAAAAATCTATCGAAGAACTTCGCAGCCGGGGTATTGTTACCACGGGTGACGTAGTGATTTTATCGCGTGGCGATGCCATGGGTGTGCACGGCGGAACAGATACGATGCAAATTATTCGTGTCTCCTAAAAATACTTAATAGATTTTTCATTCTAGTAAACTTCAAAACATAGATATTGCGTCCTGTCATCAAAGATAGGGCGTAACTTTCCTGCCTTTATTTCTATATTTTTTCGAAGATAAACATATGACGAAACGATTCATGTCATGTTTTTCAGATTCTGTTTGTTTTCTTGCGTTTGCTCGTTAGACTAAAAAAAATAAAAAATGTGGATATAGTTATGCTCAAACGTTTTGTTTTACTCGTCTCTTTTGGTGTTTTAATTGGCCTTTCCGGATGCCATTCGGCGTCAGTGAATACCGGCGATAATTCGCCAGTAAAATTACAAGTTGAATATCGTAATGAGCCTTTAGGTATCGATGTATTGGCGCCTCGTTTTAGTTGGCAAATGCCTACTCAGATCGGCGTTAGAGGACAGTCACAGCAAGCCTACCAAATTATTGTCAGTGATGAACAACATCGGCGTGTTTGGGATTCTGGCCGAATAGAGGATAGTCGTTCATTACATGTGACGTATAAAGGTGCTCCGCTAGAGCCTACTACGCGCTATGACTGGTCGGTTAATGTTTGGGATCAATCAGGAGCTGAGTATGCGTCGAGCTCTTGGTTTGAAACGGGCTTGCTGAATACTAAACTATCTGCTTGGGAAGGGGCTGAATGGATTGGTGTTAATCCTGATGATATTGCATTTAATGCGTTTTACCTGCCGTTACACGATTTAGAAGTATCGTTGCAGATTCTACCCGGTAGTCAACGAGCGGGAATCGTTCTTGCAGCTAACGATCCACGCTTTATGGACCCCTACAAAAATGTCTATCAGGTCAAAAACCAGCCAGGTGAAAGCTATTTCAAGGTTGAATTAGACGTAACAGAAATTGCTAGCGATGGTTTAGCGAGATTACATTTTTATCGTGCTGGCTATACGCCTGACGACGATCCAAATACGCCGATAGCTAGTTTTAATATTCATGCAGCGGCGATTAATAAAGAAAATGCCCATGAGTTACATAACCTTCTCATTCATAATGAATACGGTGTGTTAACCGTGCAGATAGATGGCAGAGGTGATATTTTTGACCCTGCTAGAGAATTGTCAGGGTTTGAAAGAATGATGCCCCCATTGGTGATGGGAGCCAAGGTTCAACTCAATCCGCTAGGGCATAATCACGACTATATTACCTACGGTATGTTAGGAGAAATTGGTTTTGCAGTTCCCGCAGAGCAACAAGCAGTTTTTAAGGATTTAGTCGTAAGAAATATCCATCAACCACGTAATGTGCTGTTTTCTGAAACCGCCGTCGACAAATTATCCTCATTGTTTGTTGATGCTAGCGATCAAGTTCAAGTATCAGCTGGAGAATATCTTGTTAATGGCGGCTCGACTGGTTTGATCGTAACCGCCGATCCTTCTAAGAATAGTGCACCAATGTTACGTTCTGAATTTTCAGTTGCGGCTAAACCAATTGCTAAGGCGCGTTTATACAGCACTGCACGTGGCGTGTATGAAATGTATTTGAATGGTGAACGTGTGGGTGACAGTTATTTTAACCCTGGTCTTACTCAGTACAACAAAACCCATCAATATCAAACCTATGACGTCACCAATTTACTAAATCAGGGTGCCAATGCTTTAGGAGCTATGGTTAGTGAAGGTTGGTGGAGTGGTCAACTGAGCTATGGTAATACCTGGCATGCGTTTGGTGATAGGCAGGCTCTACTGAGTAAGTTAGTGGTAACTTACCACGATGGTAGCCGCGATGTGTTTGTCAGCTCTCCTGAGTATTGGTCATACAGTGTGGCCGGGCCAGTTCGATATAGTTCATTGAATATGGGCGAAATTTACGATGCAAGATTGGAAGCTGCTATCGATGGTTGGGATAAGGCTGGGTTTGAAGATGGTCTTTGGCAGCCTGTTGAAATTGTTCCATTAGAGGATACTCAATCTTTTGCTGTTCGACCCAATATGAGTTTTACAAGCCAATCTTGGGATTTCAGTGAGCAAGCGTTGGTGGGTCAAATTGATGAGCCTGCCCGTATCTTTAAGGCACTGCAAGCCCAATCGGTCTCAGAGGTTCGACCAGGCGTATATGTCTATGATCTTGGGCAAAATATTGTCGGGGTTCCCAAGATTCATCTGCCTGATGGTATTGCAGGTAAACCTGTAACATTGCGCTTTGCAGAAATGCTTTATCCCGATTTGCCAGAGTCTGGTCCAAACGTTGGCATGATTTTGACTGAAAATTATCGCGCCGCCTTGAGTCAAGATATCTATATCATGCGCCAAGGTGAACAAACCTATCAACCATATTTTACCTCGCATGGTTTTAGATATATTGAAATTACGGGTATTGAAAAGCCCTTGCCCATTAGTGCTGTGCAAGGCTTGGTCATGAGTTCTATCCAACAGCTCACTGCTGAGTTCCAAACATCTAATCCAAAGGTCAACAAGCTCTGGCAGAACCTTACATGGTCAGCGATAGATAATTTCCTTTCGGTACCTACCGATTGCCCACAACGCAACGAGCGGATGGGCTGGTCTGGCGATATCAATGTGTTCTCAAGAACGGCAACTTATCTTACGGATGCTGCTCCATTTTTAAGTCGTCACTTATTGGGGATGCGTGATATTCAGCCCGATAGTGGTCGTTTTACTGATATCGCTCCACTCGGTGGTGGATTTGGCGGCGTGTTGTGGGGTAGTGCAGGCATAACCGTTGCCTGGGAAAACTATCAGCAATATGGCGATGTGGCGACACTTCGTGAGCATTATCCAGCGATGGTTCGTTATATGGATTATTTGGATTCTGTGATTGATCCAGAAAATGGTATTTTGATGGATGCACAGCTTGGTGACTGGCTTGGTCCTCAAAACGGTCAATTGGGTTCGATCTACTTAGCATCAGCCTACCATGTGTTTACCTTGAAAATTATGCAGAATGTGGCGACCGTTCTCGATAGGCCTAATGACGCTCAAAAATATGCCGAACAACATCAACAGCGACGTGATTATTTTAATAGCACCTTTATTAAAGATGGTCAGCCGCAAGGTATTGTTGGCTCTGGCCCAATGTTTAATGCCATGGTGCCGCCATTCAAAACGCAAACGGCGGCTACCCAAACAGCTTATGCAGTTCCTTTGGCTTTGGACGTATTTGCTGATGAGCAGCGCTCGATAATGGCTAAAGGTCTATTGAAGGTCGTATCGCAATCTAATGTTGATGATGGCGGTATCGAACGCCCACCGTATTCTTTGATGACAGGCTTTATCGGTACTGCCTGGATCAGCAAGGCACTATCTGATGCAGGTTATGACGACGATGCTTACCGCTTATTGACCAATGAAACATATCCTTCTTGGTTATATTCTGTTAACCAAGGGGCAACGACGATTTGGGAGCGACTTAATGGTTACACTGTTGAGAATGGCTTTGGTGGTAACAATAGTATGAATTCATTTAACCATTATTCGTTTGGTGCGGTTGGCCAATGGATGATGGCAAATGCCGCCGGTATTCAGCGCGCCGAACCCGGATTTCATCACTTTGTCTTACAGCCGAGTATTGATCGGAGCGGTTCTATTGAGTGGGTGAAAGGGCATTATGATTCACCCTATGGCCGCATCGAGAGTGCCTGGAAGTTGGTCGATGGGGTTCTAAATTACCAAGCGACCGTCCCCGCTAATACGACGGCGCAATTGGTATTACCCAGGGGAACCGAGGTTAAAGAGGGCGGTAAATCTCTTGTGGAAGGTAATGGTATCTCTGATATTATGGTTCGAGATGGTAAGTTAATGCTGCGCTTGGGTTCTGGAACCTACGATTTTACCGCGTCAGGAATTTAGGTCTCAAGAGACTGGTTGATTTCATGAAAACTGGATTTTAAGCGCATCTCTCTACTTTGGATTAATTGTAAGTATACTTACAATTAATTTTTAACTCCAAGGTTAATGACTATGCGCTATTACAGAGATGGCTTTCGCCCAGGTAACCCAGACCTTAAAGATCCTGCACCATGTCGACGCGAAAACGTCGTTGGATATAGGGCGATGCCTGAAACTGTCGATGTCTTGATTGCCGGTGCCGGGCCTGCAGCCGGCGACAAAACTTTTATTTAGAACTGTTTCGATACATAGAATAGTCGCTAGTCTCTAATCGCTAGACCCCCGCAATCGCTTGCCACCTTTCGGCATATTCCTCTAGTCCCAAGATATTTAAAGACTCAATCTGTTTAAACTCGACCGGAAACAGCTTTGCATCGCTCCATCGCGTCAATAACCAAGTACCCATCACTGTGCCGGTGGTTTCATCAGAGGTTACCACACGTTGTTGAGGTCTTAGTTGTGCCAGCAAGCTAAGCAGTGTCGGATTTTTACTGCCCATACTACCAAAAATGATATCACCGCTATCCGCTCCAAGAAGATTAAGTTCATGATGAATCATTAGTGCTATATATACCGTTGCCAGTGCTGCGATAGATCGTGGCTGCCCAATGATTTCGCCTGTTTGGCCTTGAAACGGCCCTGAGCCTTCTGCAAATGAGGGTTTGATAAAATTGTTCAGCGCGATTTCACGTTCTACTGAAGTCTTGTCTATGGAATTACTGTCGGTGGCAAAAGTGTTAATTAATCTATCGAATTCTCTACCACCCATGAACCTGGCGCAGGGAATCGGCTGCCCTAAAACGCTGACGTTTGCCAGCATATCAGCGGTTTCTACTAGGTTTTTTGCTTGACCCTCGGAACACATGGTGACTATCCACGTCCCAGTTGAAACAACAGTAAATGCATCGATTTGGTTGCCTAGGTAGCGCGCAAAACTCGCATTCGAATCGTGTACACCAGGAAAAACAAGGCAATCTTGGGTGAGCCCAGTTGCCGCGGCAAATTCAGCACTGACTGGACCTAGGCTATCAAATGCTTTTACCAAGGGAGGCATCGCTCCTGCTAACTCTAATGAATTTACTAGGGCGCTATAATTATCTGCGACGGGAGACCATAAGTCTGTGTGACAACCAAGCGATGTTTTTTCGTTCGCCATAATTTTGGTCATACGCCATGCCCAGTACTGCGGATACATTAAGACATACTTGGTAGTAGCAAACTCTTTAGGATAGTGTGTTTTTAACCACCATAATTGTCTGCCAAGATTTAGACCTGCAGATAGATTTGGCGATAGCGTTTCAGTAAAGGGTGGTCGAATATTGTTATATTCACTGTCATCATCGGATATGGTTTCGTGTTCATAGTCGAGTACAGGTAACGCGACATTGTCGTATCCATCGATAAGCACCGCACAAGCGCCATGGGTAGAAATATTAATTTTGGTTATCTGGAATTCTTGGTTCGCTTCTTTAAGAGTCGCAATTAACCATGTTTCGATTTTCGCAAGATCAGCATGTGGATAGCTGTTGTCTTGTAGTGGGGTGTTACTTGTGCCTTTTGACCAAACAATTTTACCAAGATCGTTAATAACGTATCCCTTAATGTTGGTTTTGCCAATATCAAAAATGAAAGTATGGTTTTTCAACGAGTCTCTGCCCTTCAAATGATCACAATATATCAAGGATGATCGATCTTGCAATCCTATGATTGATTTTGATCGTTTTGCTTATTTATACTGTTGTTTTCTCTTAAAGCGTCACAGCAACGGACCCAATTATGGCAATCACTAAAACCCTGCAACACGTCAACTATGCATGGGATGATACTAAGGCGGAGAAGCTTTCGCCACTTAACCAGCTAGTATATCGATCAAATATCCTTGGAGATGATCAACGTATTACGAATACTGGAGGTGGAAATACCTCTGCTAAATTAATGGAGATTGACCCGCTTACAGGTGAGTCAGTTGAGGTTTTGTGGGTCAAGGGTTCGGGCGGTGATTTGCGAACCTCTAAATCTGATAATTTTGCCTCACTTTACATGGATAAATTGCAGGCGATTCGTGGCGCTTATTATGCGTCTGCTGAGCATGGCCCTAAGACTCAGATAGAAGATGATGTGGTGGCGATGTACAACCATGCAACCTTTAATCTCAATTCTCGCGCTCCCTCAATCGATACACCACTGCATGCTTTTATTCCTTATAAGCACGTTGATCACATGCACCCTAATGCTGTGATAGCAGTTGCAGCTAGTAAGCATTCTGAAAAATTGACCCAACAAATTTGGGGTGGTGAAATAGGTTGGTTACCATGGCAACGTCCTGGTTTTGATTTAGGGATGCAACTAGAAAAATTTTGCGCTGAAAATCCAAACGCTAAGGGTGCAATTTTAGGCGGTCATGGTGTTATCAATTGGTCTGATGATAATAAATCTTGTTACGACCTTTCGCTTGATATTATCGAAAAAGCGGCCAATTTTATCGCTCAGCATGATAAGGGTGACATGACCTTTGGTGGGCAAAAATATGCACCATTGCCTGAAGTGAATCGTAGTAATGTACTTCGCCAAATTCTGCCTGTGCTCAGAGGTTTGGTCTCAGTGAGTGGCAAGCAAATCGCGACTTGCCAATGGGATGAAAACGTACAGCAGTTTGTAAATTCTGAAGACGCTCAAAGATTGAGTGAACTGGGTACATCTTGCCCCGATCATTTCTTAAGAACCAAAATCAAACCGATGTATGTCGCTTGGGATCCAGCTTCTGGTGATATTGATTCACTTAAGATCATGCTCAAGGATGGCGTTGCCGCCTACAGTGCAGATTACGAAACCTATTATGCAACATGTAAGCACCATAACTCTCCTAAGCTGCGTCCTTCAGCTCCGTCGGTGGTTTTGATTCCAGGTATCGGCATGATCGCTTTCGGAAAAAACAAGAGCGAATCGCGCGTTACTGCTGAGTTTTATAATTGCGCCATCGAAGTTATGAAAGGTGCCGAGGCAATCGATGAATACGTTGCGCTGCCACAGCAAGAAGCCTTTGATATTGAATATTGGCTACTCGAAGAAGCTAAATTACAACGTATGCCAAAAGAGAAATCCCTAGCACGTGATGTTGTCGTTGTCATTGGGGCAGGCGATGGTATTGGTAAAGCAACCGCGCTCCGCGTAGCACAAGAGGGTGCACATGTCGTATGCGCTGATTTAAGGTTAGAAGCGGCGCAACGTACCGCTGATCAACTGACCTCTATCTATGGCATGGGTATTGGTGTAGCAGGTAGCGGTATTTCTGGTTGTGGTCCAGCGATAGCCTGCGCAGTAGATATCACTAAACGTGAATCGGTAGCTGCGATGTTAAATCAGGTTGTACTGGGCTATGGTGGTATCGATAAAATTATCGTAACCGCCGGTGTATTCCTCGCGCCAGGTCAAAGTGGTATGGATAATGACACCATGTTCGACGTTAGTTTTGCCGTCAATGTTAAAGGTGGCTACATTATCGGTACCGAAGCGCAAAGTATTTGGAATGCACAAGGTTTCCGTGGTGCGATGGTGTTGACTACCAGTGTTAACGCGGCGGTTGCTAAAAAGGGCTCTCTTGCTTACGACACGAGTAAAGCTGCCGCTAACCATATGGTGCGAGAACTCGCTGTTGAGTTGGCTCCGTTAGTCAATGTTAATGGGTTAGCCCCAGCGACAGTGGTTAAGGGCAGTACTATGTTCCCGCGCGATCGAGTTATTGCTTCTTTGAGTAAATACAATATTGCCCACGATAGTTCAGAGCATGACGATAGCTTGTTAACCAAGCTGTCTGAATTCTATGCACAAAGAACCTTGACCAAACTACCAATTACCCCTGAAGATCAAGCTGAAGCAGCTTATTTATTAATTTCAGGGCAATTATCTAAAACAACAGGCCAAATCATCAGTGTTGATGGTGGCTTACACGAAGCCTTCTTGCGCTAATTTAGGAGAATTAACATGAACATGATTGATGTTTCATTTGTTGCTGAACAAAACAGGAAGGCATCTACCGCGCTTGATGAGGATTATGCAGCACTAGGCGCTAAACTCTCCCGTCATGGTGTAGACATTGATGCGATCACTTCAAAAGCTGCCGAATTTCAAGTCGCTGTACCCAGTTGGGGTACTGGTACCGGTGGAACCCGCTTTGCGCGTTTTCCAGGTGTTGGTGAGCCACGCAATATTTTTGAAAAGTTAGAGGATTGCGCGGTCATTAATCAGATGGTGCAATGTACAGGTGCGGTATCGCCGCATTTTCCATGGGACAAAGTGGACGATTTTAGCGAGTTGCGTCAAACAGCAGATGCACTAGGTTTGGCATTTGATGCGGTAAACTCGAACACATTTCAAGACCAAACAGGTCAAAAGCATTCATACAAATATGGTAGTTTGACGCATGTCGATCGTGCCACCCGTGATCAGGCGGTAGATCATAATCTTGAATGTATTGAATGGGGCAAAACACTAGGTTCCAAGGCACTTACTGTGTGGATTGGCGACGGTTCAAACTTTGCTGGTCAATCCCACTTTCAGCGTCAACTTGAGCGTTATTTGGAAAGTACTAAACGAATCTATGCGGCGCTGCCCAGCGACTGGAATATGTTCCTAGAGCACAAAATGTTTGAACCTGCGTTCTACTCAACCGTTATCCAAGATTGGGGATCGAGTGTACTGTGCGCTATGGAGCTCGGAGATAAAGCGAAATCATTAGTAGATCTGGGACACCATGCTCCAAATGTGAATATCGAAATGATCGTATCGCGCTTGATTCAATTCAAAAAATTAGCCGGTTTTCATTTTAATGATAGTAAGTACGGCGACGATGATTTGGACAGTGGCTCTTTGCATCCTTATCAACAGTTCTTAATTTTTAACGAGCTCGTCGATGCAGAATATCGTCAACAAGAAGGTTTTAATCCCGCTTATATGCTTGATCAGTCGCATAATGTTACGGATCCAATTGAAAGTTTGATGAATTCGGCGGCTGAAGTGCAGCGTTCATATGTCAAAGCCTTGTTGATTGATCGTGAACGTTTGTATGGCTACCAAGAGAGCAATGATGCATTAATGGCTGCTAATACCTTAAAAGCTGCCTTTAATCTTGATGTTGAACCTATTCTAGCTAAGGCACGGATGCAAAAGGGTGGTGCCATTGATCCTATTGCGACTTACCGCGCTAGTGGATATAGGCAGATGGTGGGTGAAAAACGCCCGAGTAGCGGCCAAAGTGGTTCAGGCATCGTGTAGGTAATCATTATGAGCTCACGTGGAAAGGTTGGATTATTTGCCAGTTGTTCGGTTGATTTGTTTCGACCTAGCGTGGGTTTTGCCACAGCCAATTTGTTGGAATTTGCAGGTTTTGAGGTCGATGTTCCGCAACAATCATGTTGCGGTCAGGCGAATTTTAATAATGCTGACAATCTGACCGCGAAACAGCTTGCATGGCAGATTGTGGAAACCTTCGAAGGATATGATTACACCGTCATACCCTCCGGTTCCTGCGGTGGTATGATCAAATATCACTATCCTGAATTATTCGCTGATGATCATCGATTATATAGAGTTCAGGCGTTCTGTGATAAGGTTTTTGAGCTTGTCTCTTTTCTGGTAGCGTTTAATTGCCCTATCCCCAAAGCTGATCAAGCCATACAAGGCCTTAAGGTTACCTACCACGATAGTTGCGCAGGACTTCGCGAGATGGGCATTCAGCAACAACCTAGACAGCTCTTAAACCAACAGCATGCAGTAGAATTAATCGAAGTCGCTGATAGTAATGTCTGTTGTGGTTTTGGTGGAACATTTTGTGTGAAAAATGGTGCTGTTTCTGAGCAGATGGCGCATCGTAAGATTGCCTCTATGCAAGCCTCGGGGGCTAAAACTGTTTTGGGCGGCGATGTTTCATGC
>JALRIU010000080.1 GCA_023255355.1 Pseudomonadales bacterium
CTTTGTGGCTACGTAGCTCAGCTGGTTAGAGCACAGCATTCATAATGCTGGGGTCGGTGGTTCAAGTCCACCCGTAGCTACCATAATAATCAGATATTTACATCAATCGTCGTAGATGCTTTTTTATCTAGGTAAGCACTGGGTAAGCAAACGAAGCGACTCAACATCTATTACAAATATCAAAATCAGACAAACTTCCATCCGTTGACGGACTCATAATCCGTTTGTCCCAGGTTCGAGTCCTGGTGGGCCCACCATTTTTGGTTATATTTCATCGAGTTATGATTTGGAGCGACGGACTATGAGTTTTTGGAGTCCGTTGGCCCAGGCATAGTCCACAAAAAACTTCCCCTCGCCACCCGACGACTCGACGCACCCGACGCTAAGCCATAGGGCTCATGATGCATGGGCAGGCGACGGGTCGTCGAAAGCGTCGGGTTTATGAGAGAGTTATTGTGGCCTGCTGATGAGGCGCCTCAGATTGAAACGATAGTAGAGCCACACTACATATTGAATGATCTCGGGCGGGAATCGATGGCGCTTGTACATTTTTGATTGAGCCATGCGTTGGATTCTGGCAGATTGGCCGTTAACTTGTCAGCATCAACAATTAGGGTATTGACAAGTTAATCACTCAACTCGTTAAAAAGTACCACAAACCCCTCTTATATTGAGACCGCCTTTTCCCAAATCGCAAAGGCGCGCTGTCTAAAGAATCGATAGTTCTCTGCGGATACTAAATGACGCCCCAGATTGAACAAATTATAAACTGCAGCGTGTGCACCCAAGAAACGCTGTGCCTGATGCATCGATTTAAACCTCCGCATCCCCCGCTCTCTCACCCGCGTAGGTTCGTGCGATAGCTCACATCGATTGTTTGCATATTGCGATGTCTCATGAATCGTTTCAGGAATAAGCTCCCTGTGAGCCACGCCGTAACTTCTTAGTTTATCTGTGACAATCTTTCTTGGCTCACCTCGGTGTTTCCTCAATAGCCGCTTAAAGAAGCGTTTTGCGGCCTTCCCGTCACGTCGTTTTTGTAGAAAGACATCAACAACTTCACCGTCTTGATCGACCGCTCTCCACAGGTAATGCTGCTTACCCTGGATCTTCACGAAGACCTCATCAATGAAGAAAGTGTCGCCGTAACCTTGATGTTTCCTTCTCAGCCGTTGCGCGTATTTGGAACCAAACTTATTGCACCATAGACGGATCGATTCATAGCTGACTGTGATACCACGCTGAGCCAGTAAGTCCTCGACGTCACGGTGACTCAGGCTGAATCGATGGTAAAGCCATACAGCATATTGAATGATTTCAGGTGGGAAGCGATGGCGTTTGTACATTTTTGGTTGAGTCATGAGCCGAATACTGGCAGATTGAGGATTAACTTGTCAGTACCCTTCGGACATCTCAGCCTCAAAAGCACTCTTTAATTTGTTCTCCAAAATCGACCTCTTTGCTTCTGTTAAATACAGACCCCTATTTCCTACGCTCTTTTGAGCGGTGTTATTGAGCGATCTTTCTCTGCTTGTATTGCACAAGTATAAGGCTATTAATATCTAGTTTTTAGCGTCTCTACAATATTCTTGCGGGAATTCCAGCTCAATTGTTGTGTGTAAAAAACCAAACGGCTGAAGAATAACTGCTATCTGATTCTTAGTCTCAACTTGTTCGTTTGATGACATCGGCTTTCCGATTTCCAAATGCGCCGTATACACTGTTGACTCTCCATCGAGCGACCAAGCATGCTCGTGGTGAATAGCATCAACCGAAGTGATAGTTAGCAGTTCCATGCGTACCTTCTCAATTAAACCATCGTCAGGTACCGCCTGAACAAACAGTTTAACCACGCGCCAAGTATTGATCACTACGTTAAACAAAATAAAGAGTGTAAATCCCACTGCTAGCAACGAATCTAGTATCGGAACTTCAATAAACATGAGTACGATTGATACGATTAAAACCGCAGCCCACCCTAGAACGTCCTCCAACAAGTGCCAGTTGAGTACCTTTTCGTTGAGTGTTGTACCCGCGCTAAGTTTATATGCTGCAAATCCGTTGACTGTAACGCCCAGAATAGCGAGGGCTAGCATGCCCTCGGCTTCCGGCATCACTGGGTCAAAAAGTCGGGGAACTGCTTGCGTCAACACCCAAATTGAACCCGCAATAAGCACAATTCCATTAATCAAGGCACCAAACAACGATAACCGCTTGTACCCATAAGTAAACGAACTGTCAGCTTGCTTTTTTGAGAGCTTGCTCAATACCCAAGCTGTCCCAATAGATAAGCTATCACCTAAATCATGTACAGCATCTGCCATGATTGCCGTGCTATTGGTAAGCAGGCCACCTATAAACTCAATAATGGTAAATCCAAC
>JALRIU010000108.1 GCA_023255355.1 Pseudomonadales bacterium
CATTTCTGCCGAACGGGCGTGGGCTGTTAGCGACTCACCTCGCGCCAAAACTGATGCAATTTTCGATAACTCAGAGGACCCTTGCGCTGAACAATGAATTATCGAAGAACGTTTTTGAAAATCATAAACACCCAATGGAGATGAAAATCTAGCCGTACCAGAAGTTGGCAAAACATGATTTGGCCCAGCACAATAATCTCCAAGTGCCTCAGGGGTATATCGGCCTACAAAAATAGCACCTGCATGACGAATTCGCGGCAAATATTGTTCTGCATTAGCCACTGACAATTCTAAGTGTTCTGGCGCAATTCTATTCACCAACGTAATTGCCTCATCCATATCCGCAACCTTTACAATAGCACCACGATCCCGCAAGGAAGCCTCAATAATCGATCTACGCTCCATATCAGGCAATAACCGCGCAATACTTTGTTCCACCTTAGTCACAAAATTTGCATCATCGGTAATCAAAATAGATTGAGCATTTTCGTCGTGCTCTGCTTGCGAAAATAAGTCCATCGCAATCCAATCAGGATCCGTTAGTCCGTCACATACGATTAGAATTTCTGATGGACCGGCAATCATATCCAAGCCAACTTGACCAAACACTGCCCGCTTTGCAGTGGCGACGTAGATATTGCCAGGACCCACAATTTTATCGACCCTAGGTACAGTAGCAGTACCATAGGCCAAAGCGGCAACCGCCTGAGCACCACCGATTCGAAAAACCCGAGACACACCCGCAATATACGCAGCGGCGAGAACCATTGGATTCACCTCACCACGCGGCGTAGGGACAACCATAATAATCTCATCTACCCCAGCTACTTTAGCCGGCAAGGCGTTCATTAACACCGACGACGGATACGTTGCTTTACCACCGGGTACATATATACCAACACGCTGCATGGCAGTAATTTGCTGCCCCAACACAGTGCCGTCGGCCTCTTGATACTGCCAAGATGTTTGCAATTGATGCCTATGGTAGGACTCAATACGATCCGCGGCTGTTTGCAACGCATTCAGTTGATCAGAAGGTAACTGATGTGCAGCCCGCTCAAGATCTTCAAACGGTATTTCCAGCTCAGCAGCGCCACTAAGTGACAAACCATCAAATCGCTCAGTATACTCAACCAAAGCCTCATCGCCACGCTGCACAACATTTTTTATCACGTCATCAACAACTGCAGCCACAGCAGCATCCGAAACAGTTTCCCAAGCAAGCAGCTTATCAAAACGGTCTTTAAAGTCTGTTGCAGAGTAATCGAGCACCGACATTAGAGACATTTATACACCCTCTTTCGCTTCAACTGCCGCGGCCACCTGACTAATTAACTGCTCGATAACACGGTGCTTCATTTTCATAGACGCCTTATTAACGACCAAGCGTGAGCTGACGTCAGCAATATGCTCCATGGGCACCAAACCATTGGCTTTTAATGTGTTACCTGTATCTACAATATCTACAATACGGTCTGCAAGCCCCATAATTGGTGCCAACTCCATTGCACCGTAGAGTTTGATAACATCGACCTGCACCCCCTGACGGGCATAAAAATCTTTTGCCACATTGACAAATTTTGTGGCTACTTTAAGTCTACCCAAAGGCAAAGCTTTATCAGGCTGACCAGCTGTCATCAAACGGCATTTGGCAATTTTAAGATCAAGT
>JALRIU010000324.1 GCA_023255355.1 Pseudomonadales bacterium
AAAGCCTCTAAGGCCGGGCATTTTAAGCAGTAATTGGTGCCAACGCTTACGACGGCTCGGCGATTTAAGCCAATATTTAAAACCGATAACACCCATCACTAACCCGACAAGTAGATGTAATCCATAATTTTCTAAAAAGTCTGCACTTGCTATCAAACCACGTGTTAGGGCTGGAAGCTCAGCCTGAGCAGAAGTAAAGATTCTAACTAATTCAGGAACAACATAGGTGAGCAAACCTGCAATGACACCACTAGCGACTAAAACCAACATAGCAGGGTACAGCATCGCCATGCGAATTTTATTGCGTATCATTTGGCTTGACTCAATATAATCAGCTAATCGCTCTAACACGATACCTAAAAACCCTGCGTGCTCTCCCGCAGCTACCATCGATCGAAATAAATGATCAAACACGGCAGGAAACTCCCCCAGGGCATGGGCCAACGTGTGTCCTTCTAGCACCCGTGAACGAACCTGCAGAATCATTGACTGAACTTTTGCTTTTTGACTTTGCTGTGCCGTTGCTTGCAACGCGTCGGCAAGTGGTAGATTTGACTGAACTAAAGTTGCCAACTGACGGCTTAAAAGGGTTAGATCTGACTGCTTAATTTTAAGCCTTGAAGTACTCTGACCTGAACTGATTGAACCGGTCGTCGCTTTTTGGCTAACCGATTTAATGTCGTAGGGCTTAAGACCTTGTTCACGAAGACGGGCACGAACATGGCGTTCAGAGTCGCCCTCTAGCACTCCTTTTACACGTTTACTGTTGCCATCCAAGGCCTGATAACTAAATGCTGCCACAGATTATCCCGCCGAGGTAACCCGTAGCAATTCTTCAAGGCTTGTATCGCCGTTAAGAACTCGTTGGCAACCATCTTGGTAAAGGCTCGCACTGTGCATTCGAGCGTGGGATTCCATGTCTTGCTCACTTGCCGATTCATGAATCATTCGACGCATTTCATCATCAACAAGCACCAACTCATATAACCCCATTCGACCGCGGTAACCGGTGAAGTTACAACGTTTGCATTGACCTGGTCTATAGAGGGTGACATCAGCCGCCTCATTACTGCCAAGATGTTTTAATTCCGCTTCACTAGCGACATGCGGTATACGGCAATCGTGGCATAGACGTCTTACTAGCCGTTGTGCCAAAACACCCAACACGCTTGAAGACAATAAAAATGGTTCTGTTCCCATATCTTGCAGACGGGTAACAGCACCAATGGCGGTATTCGTATGTAAGGTAGATAAAACAAGGTGACCCGTTAACGATGCCTGTACAGCTATTTGTGCTGTTTCGGCATCTCGAATCTCTCCAACCATCACCACATCAGGGTCCTGTCGTAAAATGGCTCGAAGACCACGCGCAAAACTCATATCAACTTTAGTGTTTACTTGTGTTTGCCCTATACCAGGAAGCATATATTCGACAGGATCTTCGATCGTTAAAATGTTACGAGAGGTTTCGTTGATTTCTGTAAGACCAGCATACAACGTAGTCGTTTTGCCAGAACCTGTTGGTCCAGTCACTAAAAGAATACCGTGTGGAGCATGTAGACATTTTTGATAGTCAGCGAGAACTTGCGCACTCATATTAAGTTGGTTAAGGCTTAGCTGGCCTGCTTGTTTATCAAGTAAGCGTAATACGATGCGTTCACCGTGGGCAGAGGGAATGGTTGACATCCTTATATCAACTGCGTGACCGGCCAATTTAACAGAGATGCGACCATCTTGAGGAATGCGTTTTTCAGCAATATCAAGCTTGGCCATTACTTTTAAGCGCGATACCACAAGCGGAGCCAATTGGCGTTTAGGTTTGAGGACTTCTCGCAACACGCCATCTACACGAAAACGCACCACCAAATTATCTTCAAAGGTTTCAATATGGATATCGGAGGCATTTTCCCGCACGGCCTGAGACAACACGGCATTTATTAATCGAATTACTGGTGCGTCATCATCACCATCCATTAAGTCCGCGATTTCTGATATATCATCGATAATAGAAGATAAATCAATATCTGCACCTAGATCCTCTGCCGCCCTAGCCGCTTCATTGTCAGCACTTTGATAAGCTTGTCTAAGTGCACTTTCAAAGGACATAGACTGTATTTCTTCGAGTACCAAACGATTGCTGCAGGCACGCTGAATTTCTGCTAGAACAGCAAAACTTAGCGGTGCTACAAATTGCAAAACTTGCTCACCGTCGCGATGCAACAATAACACCTTGTTATCGCGGGCAAAGCTAAACGGCAGACGGTCTATACCTAGCGAAGCCGGCAACAACGTTTCCGCAAATTCCACACTATCGTTTGACGTAACATCCATCATTGCTGGCCTTGCTCAGCTTGTTGCTGCAATGATTTAAGTTGATCCTGCCACTCAGGTAAAAGCGGAAGCGATGAATCATCGATTGAATTTACACCGTCCTCACGTTCTTGTATTTGCGCAGCACGAATTTTTCCGTATTTTTCAGCGGTTGCACCGCGCAGCACATCACTGGTACGAATAATTGTTGGGCGGATGAATACCAAAAGATTGGTCTTAGTTAATGTCGTCGCATTACTTCGGAACAAACGCCCAAGCAGGGGTATGTCACCAAGAAGAGGAACTTTTTGAACTGACTCTTGTACATCATCTTTGACCAAGCCGCCCAACACGATAGTTTCACCATCTTGAGCCATCACCGAGGTATTAATCTTACGTTGGTTAGTAATCAAGTCGCTTGATGACGTACCAGTCAAACTTGAAACCTCTTGTTCCAATTCCAAAATCAATGAATCACCCTCGTTGATGTGGGGGACCACTTTTAAGGTAATACCAACAT
>JALRIU010000332.1 GCA_023255355.1 Pseudomonadales bacterium
CTCCAGTGTCTCAGCGGAGAACCTCTGCAAGGGACGCGCACTATAGTGATCTGACTGACCGATAGCAAGCGATTTTTACAAAATATTTAAGATTTTTTTAAGGAGCTATAAAAGCGGTCAAGATATGATCAAAACGATCACATCTTGACCTTGAAATTAGATTTCGAAAAGGTGGTATTTCTTTTTACCCAAGCGCACAACAAAGTACTTGCCGAAC
Source organism: Pseudomonadales bacterium (assembly GCA_023255355.1). GTDB lineage: Bacteria > Pseudomonadota > Gammaproteobacteria > Pseudomonadales > JAHEIH01 > JAHEIH01. The sequence goes on from JALRIU010000332.1 coordinate 218, forward strand.
ATCGCCTTGTCGGCAGCAAATATATCTGTAATGGCCATATTGCTTTCCATTCCACAGGCATTGCCGTTTACAAACACAGAGTTTCGCTGCAATGCATCTTTTACCTGTTTGCCAGATGCCGCCATACCGTGATCTGCCAACAAGCTGGTTAAGGGCGTATCTGCCAATTCCGTTGGCACTATATTAGATGAAGGCAGACCATCAAGTTTAATCTGCGCAAGATCAGCAGCAGATAACTCGGTAAGTTCACCGCTGAATAAGGCTTCAGTAATTCGTTCAGCAGCGCGCAAACCTTCATCGCCATGAATCATTACGGTCATTTCACGCGCCAAAATACCTTGTGCCTGTGGGCGCCCTTCTGCAGAAGCATCACTTGCCTCAATCGCTGCAATTTCCTCAACAGTTAAAAAGGTGAAGTAACGAAGAAACTTATAAACATCAGCATCTGCTGTACCCAACCAGAATTGATAGAAAGCGTAAGGCGATGTCTTATTCGCATCTAACCAAATTGTGCCGCTTTCTGTTTTACCAAATTTTGTACCATCGGCTTTAGTAACTAATGGCATGGTTAAACCAAAAACACTTCCGCCATACATACGTCGAGCTAGATCAATACCGCCAGTAATGTTGCCCCACTGATCTGATCCACCAATTTGCAATTCACACTGATGACGATGATACAGCTCAGCAAAGTCAAAGCTCTGTAAAATCATATAGGTAAACTCAGTAAATGAGATACCTGAACCTTCACGCTCGATACGCTGTTTAACAGATTCCTTGGCCACCATCTGGTTAACTGAAAAATGTTTTCCAACATCTCTTAAAAAATCTAGAACATTGACATCTTTGGTCCAGTCTAAATTGTTAACCACGATTGCTGAATTGTCGCCACAATCAAAATCTATAAAAGCAGAGACTTGAGCACGTAACTTATCAACCCAACTTGCAACGACATCTGGCGTATTTAATTTTCTCTCTTGCGCTTTAAACGATGGATCACCAATAAGCCCAGTTGCCCCACCCACTAAAGCGATAGGTGTATGCCCAGCCAATTGAAAACGCTTCAACATTAATAACGGCACAAGACTACCAATGTGCAGACTATCTGCCGTAGGATCAAATCCACAATAAAGAGTTCTAGGCTGTGACAAAAACGCCACGAAGTCATCACCACCAGAAGTTTGAGAGACCAAACCTCTTGCCTGTAAATCCGCCAATAAACCCGAATTTGCTGTCATCGTCCTAACCTATAAAAATACTGATTTGCGCGCACCTTACAACAACCAACTAAAATTGCAAGATACAAACACTTTTTAGAAGGCTTGAGTTTTGAATATTTCGACCAAAGTCTTGTCGCTGCCTCTAGATAACACAAAGGATTGCGCGGTATACTCAAGCAGTAATAAATGACCGGCAGCAACATGCAAACAAACAGAAAATCTCAAGCCACCCCCATTGGCAAAACTAATAAGTCAACCATTCCACGCAAACACATATTTGCGGCAAGTTTGAGCGTCCTTATGATTTTGTTTGTGCTACTGTTTGTGCCTGATGACAACGCCAGCGAACGTTTGTCCACACCAATAGCATTGAATATAGCCTCTAAAACCACTGCAACGCTTCCGCAAACAGAGCCCGTACCCCAAGAACCCGAAATAATCTGGAAAAGTCTAGAAGTAAAAAAAGGAGACACCCTTTCAGATATATTCAAACGTGCCAAACTCTCCCCGACTGATATGATGAACATCATAAATAGCGGCCCTGAAGGAAAGCAGTTAACTCGTATATTCCCAGGTCAATCCATAAGCTACTCACTTACCCCTACTGGCAGCCTATCCTCTCTCAAATATCATTTATCTGCCCTGGAAACTACCGAGTTTACTCTTAATGGAAGCGACATTACTGCTAAGCATGAAAAACTTACGCCTGACATCTATGAAGATTTTAAACATGCCCGTATTGATAGCTCTCTGTTTTTAGCTGGACAAAAAGCAGGGCTTAGCCAAAATCAGATTATGGAAATCGCTAGTATCTTTAGCGGCGTCATCGATTTTGTCCTCGATCCACGCACCGGAGATTCCTTCAGCGTGCTCTATGAAAAACAGTATCTCAATGGTGAATACATAGGTGACGGAGAAATTCTGGCAGCACAATATATTGGTGAAGATGGCGAATTAACGGCCTATCGCTACCTTGATAGCAACGGCAATATTGGTTACTACTCGCCTGAAGGCGTTAGCATGCGAAAAGCGTTCTTGAGAGCACCACTAGATTTTACCCGCATCAGCTCTAATTTTGATATGCGTCGCAAGCATCCAATTCACAAACTTGTAAAAGCACATCGCGGCATTGACTATGCTGCACCAAGAGGAACCCCCATTTATGCTGCTGGGGATGGCAGAGTTATAAAAGCAGGCTACAGTCGCGCAAACGGAAATTTTGTTTTTATCCAACATGGTGACCAATACACCACCAAGTACATTCACTTGGATAAACGTAAAGTTAAAACCGGCCAACGCGTTAAGCAAAAGCAGATTATCGGGACAGTTGGTTCTACCGGTTATGCCACGGGGCCACATTTGCATTATGAGTTCTTGGTTAATGGAGTACACCGCAACCCTAGAACCATTGTAGACAAACTTCCAAAAGCCAAATCTATCGATCCAGCTGAACTCGATAGATTTATCGTAGAGACCAAACCTCTTGCTGAGCAATTTACTAGCTATCAACATCGCTTTGCTAGGTCTGCCAACTCAACAGGTACCGGCGAGTAATGGCAGAACTCTATGTTGGGTTAATGTCTGGCACTAGCCTCGATGCCATTGATTGTGTCATCGTCGATTTTGAAAATGGTATTGAACTTAAAGCTGCGCAATCTTTTCCGTTAAGCAAACAGCTTCGACAGGAAATCCTTGATTTATGTAGCCCTGGTGAAAATGAAATCAACCGCATGGGCATACTTGATCGATTACTAGGTAAAGATTTTGCACTTGCTGTAACAACCACGTTGACTCGTGCAAGTATTGATGCATCATCTATTACCGCAATCGGTAGTCACGGCCAAACAATACGTCACAACCCAAATAGCATAAATGATCCAAGCTTCACTCTGCAGATAGGTGACCCAAATACCATTGCTCTAGAAACCGGCATTGACACTGTGGCAGACTTTCGCCGTAAAGATATCGCTGCAGGTGGTCAAGGCGCACCATTAGTGCCTGCATTTCATAGCGCTGTTTTTGCTGATAAAGCGCCCAATGCTGCACTACTTAACATTGGCGGCATGGCCAACGTCAGTCTGCTTGAGCCTCCTTTATTAGGTTACGATACTGGGCCAGGCAACGTGCTCATCGACAGTTATTGCTTAAAACTATTCAGCCGAAACTATGATGATGGCGGAAGAATTGCTGCCTCAGGCAAGATCAACAATACACTACTAAGCGATTTACTCTCTCATCCTTTCATTGATAAACAGGCGCCTAAAAGCTGCGGTAGGGAAGAGTTTAACGATGAATGGTGCAGTCCAATTCTCGCTAAATACCAGCTAGAACCTGCAGATATCATTTGCACACTGACTGAATTTACAGCTTTATCGGTGGTCCGAGGACTTGCATTAAGTGGACGTAATATTGAAGAAATTATCGTCTGTGGTGGCGGCGCCTTTAATCAGCATTTACTGGCCCGCATTGCCTATCATTCTAACAAGCGAATAACGAGTAGCGAACATTACGGTGTAGCACCCCAATGGATGGAAGCCATTGCTTTTGCATGGTTTGCACAAAGAACACTTAAAAAAGAATACAGCAACGCACCAAGTGTTACAGGTGCATCAAAACAACTCGTACTAGGCGGAATTTATTACGCTAGGTGAATTTAAATAGAAAAAGAAGAACCACAACCACAGGTTGTTTCGGCATTGGGATTGTTCACAATGAATTTTGATCCTTCAAGCCCCTCAGTATAATCAACTTCAGCGCCTGCTAAGTATTGAATACTCATCGCATCGACTAATAAACCAACACCATCACGCTCGATAAAGGTGTCATCTTCAGCAATCAATTCATCGAAAGTAAATCCGTATTGAAAGCCAGCACAACCTCCACCCGTCACAAAAACACGTAAGCACAACTCATCATTACCTTCATCATCTTTGAGAAAGCGAACTTTATCAGCAGCACGCTGAGTAAATGTCATTGTTAATGGGTCAAAAGATTGGGCTTCAGACATACTAGAACTCACAATTTGGAGGGTGGCATTGTCGCAAAAACCCAGTGTTACAGTCAAGTATTGCTTTTATTAATCGCAACAACGTTAGCCGTGTCTTTGACTTCAATCTGAACTAGATTACCTGCGATAACTGCGCCTTTAACCATCTCCATAGAATGGTAGTACAGATTACCTGTAACATTAGCACCCGCTGCCAACTCAAGATGACCGACCGCATGAATATCACCCTCAACGCGCCCATCCACAATGACATTGGGCACATGAATGTCGCCAACAACATGGCCACCCATTGCAATGCGAAGACTTGATTGACTGGCAGTATCTGCCTCGATATTTCCGTGAATTTCTCCTTCAACCTCGAGATGATCGTTAAAGGTTAAACTGCCACTTAGTTTAGTGCCGGCGGAGATTAAGCTGGTCTTATTATTACTATTGAAAAACATCTAGCCTCCTAAATTGATAACTTCAGCCCATGCTAACTCAGACTCAAATTTTTCATTTTTCCCAGTGTTAGCTATTAAATATAGCGTCTTAGCAGAAAAATTGCTGGGTAATTTAACGTTAAGTGAGAAGTTCTGAAAATACTTGAACCTCAAGGGAATAGTATTATCTACTCCCAACTCTTGTAAATTTAACCTTCGCACAACGTCTACCTGTCGACCTTCATCATCAATACGAGTTTGTATTCCCTCGATCGCAATTTGCAGATTACCTTTAATCAGCTGATGATTAAGGGTCAACTGCTGGATGACGCCACTAATCAGTAAATCACTTACCAGCGAACCACCGGTGACTTCAACATGCCTAAAGCTGATTGCACCATCCATAGAAGGATCCATCAAACCTTTGTAAAAAACAATTTGTTCCTCTAGGTCTGACCTGAACCTTTCTGCCTCAACAAGATCTTTACGCAACGCTTCGTTTGCCCTAACACCTAATTCAACCTCGAGAGCTGCAGCACTTTGTTGCCGTTTGAGTATGTCGTACTTCTTTTGAAGCTGAGAAATAGCATTTTTCTGCTCGCTATTTTTTTTCTCAAGCTGGACACGCCAAGCAGCGCTGTGCAGCCCACCTAAATAGTAAGCTGCCACCATCGCCAAAAGTAAAATTGTGAGGAACCCGCCCCGAGAGAGAAACCTTCGCCATGGTACAAAGTGAATAATTTCAGTCTTGTATTGCGGGCTTCCTTTATTTGGCATAACTAAGGATTCAGTCCTAGACCTCTTAGACCATCCTTTTCATCAAGATCGAGCATAATATTCATTATTTGCACCGCTTGACCAGACGCACCTTTAACCAAATTATCGATAACCGCTAGTACCACCACGGTATTACGATTCTGTGGTTGGTGCACCGCCAACCGACAAATATTCGCGCCTTTGACAGAACGTGTTTGCGGACATGAGCCTGCAGGCATAACATCGACAAAAGGCTCATTGCGATACGTGTCTTCAAACAATGCCTGTAAATCAGCCACTTCACCACGCAACTCTGCATACATTGTGGAGTGTATGCCTCGTATTGTTGGCAACAAGTGCGGCACAAACGTTAAATTAACTGGCCCACCTGACATCAATGCCAAACCTTGTTCAATTTCAGGCAAATGACGATGACCCGCAACGCCATAGGCCTTAAAAGAATCACTGACTTCAGCAAATATATTATCAATCTTTCCTTGTCGACCAGCACCGCTAACACCTGACGCTGAATTCGCGATTAGGCGACTGGGATCGATAAGCCCTGCTTTAAGTAAAGGCATCAAACCCAACTGTACAGAGGTCGGGTAACAACCTGGCGCAGCAACAAGCTGAGCGGTTTTGATTTGTTCACGATTCATCTCTGGCAAACCATAAACAGCCATCTCCACTAAATCTGGACATGTATGGGGCTGACCATACCAGCGCTCCCATAGCGCGACATCCTTGATCCTAAAGTCAGCAGATAAATCAATGACACGCACACCTCTAGCAATTAGTGACGGCATCGAAGACATAGCAACGCCATGAGGCGTCGCGAAAAACACCACATCACATTCAGCAAGAACATCATCATCAGGCACACTAAAACATAAATTGTCATAGAAGCCACGCAAGCTCGGGAAAAGTTCCGCAACACTCATACCCGATTCTGACCGAGAAGTAATCGCAGTGACCTCTGCAGAGGAATGAGTCGCCAATAAACGTAATAATTCAACGCCGGTATAACCAGTACCGCCAACGATACCTACTTTAATCTTTGACATACATATCTAGCTCGAAAGGAAATAAGCTGTCTATAATAAGCCGCTATGCAGAAAATCAAAAGCCACAAGACGATAGAAAATACTAACGATGTTACATATTTTGCGAGAAAGGCTCGAAAATTCTGAGCGAACACTACATTACGCAACACTAGGAATTATTTCTGGGCTGCTAGTTGGCGCGGTGATTTTAGGGTTTAGAATACTTTTTGAGCTTCCACAATATGCACTTCTTCCTAGCGGCATACTCGATGACTACGAAAGCCTCAGTCTATGGCAGCGATTTGCACTACCTTTTGGCAGCGGCATCTTACTTGGCCTTGCATTATGGTTAAGTGGTGACCATAAAACCTCGACTGGGCTTGTTCATGTTGTCGATCGAGTTCACAACCATCATAGTGTGATGCCGATACGTAACGCTATCGTTCAATTTCTTGGCGGAGCCATTGCTATCTCAGGTGGACAATCTGCTGGCCGCGAGGGTCCCGCAGTACATCTTGGCGCTGCCGTAAATAGTTGGCTTTGTCGTGTTTTTAGCCTGCCCCATAATAGCTTGAGAATTCTTGTTGGCAGCGGCATTGCTGCAGCCATAGCTGCGTCATTTAATACGCCTATCGCGGGCGTTATTTTCGCCATGGAAGTTGTTCTCATGGAGTACTCGGTGGCAGGCTTTATTCCGGTTATTGCAGCAGCTGTGACTGGCACTATCATCACTCACACAACCTTTGGCGCAGCGCCGGCATTAAATGTCGTCGACCAAAACTTGGTTAGCTTATTAGAACTACCATTTATGGCCTTACTTGGTGCTGCGGGTGGACTGATTGCTGGTGCCTTTATTTGGCTGCAGAAAAAAGCTGCCCGAGGACGCAGCCTACATGTTTTATTGCGTATGACATTAGCAGGTGGCGTAACCGGATTGATAGGCATGGCCGTCCCTGAAGTACTTGGCTTGGGTTATGACAGCATCCAAGCGGCAATGCTTGGACAGATGGGGCTATTAGCGCTTGTTACATTAATTGTATCTAAACTCATTTGCACAACAGTAAGCTGTGGCCTAGGCATGCCAATTGGTTTTATAGGACCATCTTTTGTCATAGGCGCTTGTCTGGGTGCTTTTTTTGGCGCCTGCGCAAACCTAATCTCTCCCGAGCTAACCTCACCCATCGGCTTTTATGCGCTTCTTGGTATCGCATGCAGCATGGGAGCCATTTTGAATGCTCCACTAGCTGCGATTATTGCCATTATTGAACTGACCCAAAACCCGCACCTTATACTTCCGGTAATGCTCACAGTGATCACCGCCAATGTGATTAATAATGACATCCTTAAACAAAGCTCACTAGTAAGTGCAATGCTTGCTATTACGGGCAGCAAGCATCAACTATCTCCCACACGAAACTTATTACAGCGATTAGTGGTAGGTAGCCGCATGGATCGTAAGATCGCTACGCTGCCAGACAAGCTTTCGTTAGATACCTTGAATGCCCTTGCCAATGAGGACATTAACTTCTTTGCCTACAAATATGATCACCAATGGTTCGCCTTTGAGCGCAACAGCATCAAACAAGATCTGGATTCACTCAATGAAATTGCTTGTACAGAGCTAAGCCAATCACCCCAGCGTTGTTTCGCCATCAACCACCAAGCGACACTCCTCGAGGCCCACCAATCACTTAGAGAACATAACTGCGATGCCCTTCTCGTATTTAGACCAGGAAGATCTCAACCTATAGGGCTTATTAGCCGAAAAATTCTCAACTTCGTGATCGACATGGATTGATAAGGTATACTGCATCATCCACGTTTTAAGGTAGAAACTATGCTTTGGATCAAAGCCTTTCACATCATTTTTGTGGTGACCTGGTTCGCGGGTCTCTTTTATCTGCCACGCCTGTTTGTCAATCACGCGATGACCGACGACAGTAACACCATAGCCACATTAAAAGTCATGGAACGTAAATTATTTAGATTTACTACCGGCTTGGCCTTGTTTGCGATCGGCCTAGGCAGTTATCTCGCTATCGCCTATTGGGATGCCTACGCCCATATGAAATGGCTTCATGTCAAACTGGGCCTTGTCGCAGTGTTAATCGCCTATCATGTAAGTTGTGGTTATTACACAAAGGTATTTGCTGAAGACAGAAACACCCACGGCCACAAGTTCTATCGTATATACAACGAAGTCCCCGTCTTTTTATTATTTAGCATTGTTATTCTGGCCGTTGTTCGGCCATTTTAAGGAATTTTCATGGATCTTTTTCAAGAAGCCCAACAATATATCCCTGGTGGAGTTAACTCACCAGTACGCGCCTTCAAAGCAGTTGGCGGTACCCCAGTATTTTTCAAACGTGGCGAAGGTGCTTATCTTTACGACCACAATGATAAACAGTATATCGACTATGTATTGTCATGGGGCCCTATGTTGCGCGGCCATTGCTACCCTCCCGTCGTTAAGGCTGTTCAAGACCAACTGAACCGAGGACTTAGTTTTGGGGCGCCGACTGGACTTGAAACAGAAATGGCCAAACGACTTTGCAATATGATGCCAAATATGGATTTGGTGCGCATGGTCAACTCTGGCACCGAAGCCACCATGAGCGCGATACGCCTTGCTAGAGGCTATACCGGAAGAGAAACCATTATCAAATTTGAAGGGTGCTATCACGGCCATAGCGACTCACTCCTTGTGAAAGCCGGTTCAGGAGCATTAACACTCGGCATTCCAAGCTCACCCGGCGTACCAGCAGGCCTTGCAGAAAAAACCGTGACGCTTACCTACAACGATATCGAAGGCGTAAAGCAAACCATGGCAGAAATAGGCGAACAAGTCGCCTGCATTATTTTAGAACCCGTGGTAGGCAACATGAGTTGTATTCCACCTATTGAAGGTTTTTTAGAAACCCTGCGTGCAGTTTGCGATCAATACGGTAGCGTATTAATTGTCGACGAAGTGATGACAGGCTTTCGGGTCTCCAAAACAGGCGCGCAAGGCTATTATAATCTTGAAGCAGACCTTACCTGCCTAGGAAAAGTCATTGGCGGCGGTATGCCAACTGCAGCCTTTGGCGGTAAACGCGCCATTATGGAGCATCTTGCTCCGTTGGGTCCTGTTTATCAGGCAGGCACACTTTCAGGTAATCCAGTAGCCATGGCCGCAGGACTTGCCATGATGGACGCTGTAGAAGAAGAAGGTTTATACGAGCACCTTTCTGCGATGACTACTCGCTTGGTTAACGGCTTACAAGATATTGCCGACGAATTTGGCATTCCCTTCACAACCAACCATGTCGGCTCGATGTTTGGTATCTTCTTCACTGATGAAGCCAAGGTGCAAAACTACCAACAAGTCATGGCCTGCAACAAAGAGCATTATAATAAGTTCTTCCATGGTATGTTAAATGAAGGCGTTTACTTAGCACCAGCATCCTATGAAGCTGGTTTTACCTCCTCTTGTCACACCGAAGAAGTTATTGATGAGACACTTGTTCGTGCAAAACGTGTCATGGCAACACTTTAAAGTCGACTATGCTAATAGCCCGCTGTAAGCGGGCTTTTTTTTATAAACTTAGTTTATATTTTTACAATCCTTGTTATAGTTTTGAGATCAAAAAAAACAATAAGGATTTAACATGGCAAAATCGCCTTTTCTCAAAAACACATGGTACGCTGCGCTTCTTTCTTCAGACCTTAGCGAAGATCTCTTTAGTCGTCGCATACTCGATATTCCTATTCTTTTTTACCGAAACCAAGACGGCGCACCCATAGCCATGCATGACCGCTGCCCGCACCGTTTTGCACCACTTAGCATGGGTAAAAAACAAGACAACTGCGTGGTTTGCCCTTATCACGGCCTTAAATTTGATGAATCAGGCAAGTGTGTAGAAAACCCGCATGGTAGTGGCCAAATCTCAGAGAAAGCTAAAGTGAGAAGCTTCCCACTCATCGAGCGCCATGGTTTCATCTGGATTTGGATGGGAGATTTACCCGCCGACGAGAGCGCACTTAATCGCCACGATCAACTCGATAAGGGTCATCCCAACGGTATCGCCCATACCTACATGCATCGCCAATGCAATTATGAGCTCATAACAGACAATGTCATGGATCTAAGCCATGTAGACCATTTGCATGGAGAAATCATTTCTACCCGTGGACAGCTTTCACCCTTGATCCCCAATCTCGTTGAAAAAAATGGCGATATCTCAGTACGCTGGGAATATGAGCAAACGCCAGCTATCCTAATCTTGGATCCATTCTTACCTAAACCAGGTATCGGCGGTAAACATTTCATTGAGGTTACTTGGTCAAAACCATCACATATTCAATTAACCATTGGCGCAACTCAAGATGAAAACCCCATCTTGGATTACGATCACACTGTTGCCCAGTACGACCTGCACACATGCACACCAGAAACTGAAAACAGTACCCACTACTTCTTTGCTACCCGCAGAAATCACCTTGAAGAAGATGCGGATTATAACGCCATGAAAATCAAAGCTATGCACGATGCCTTTGAGCAAGAAGATGGCCCGATTTTGGATGCTATCCAAGGCCTGATGGAAACCAATGACTTCCTCGCCATGGACCCAGCATTAATATCTAGCGATATGGGGCCAATAAAAGTTAGGCGGACATTAAAAAAATTGATCGAAGCAGAACAATAATGACAAGAGGCGTTGCTAACAACGCCTTTTTTTAGACGCAAAAAAACTAGGGAAACCCTATTCTATTTTGAAAAAGAGAAAATTGCGTCCGACTTAATTGCCGAATGGCGGGTCGGACGCGAGAGAATTAAGCTGCTAAAGCCTTAACTTTAGCATTCAAGCGGCTCTTATGACGCGCTGCTTTGTTCTTGTGAATGATACCCTTATTCACCATGGCATCAATAACAGGAACTGCAGTGTCAAATGCAACTTTAGCTGTTTCAACATTGCCAGATTCGATTGCTGCATTCACTTTTTTGATATAAGTGCGTACTGTTGAGCGTAGGCTAGCGTTATGTTGACGGCGTTTTTCAGCCTGCTTTGCTCTTTTTTTAGCTTGTGGTGAATTCGCCACTTGGTAATCCTCTAGGTTTAACTGATATTAGGTGCACTTTACGTGCTCAAAATTAAGGGCGGGAATTATTCCTTTTCCCAGACTTCATGTCAAGAACTTCTTGAAGCTAATGCAGCAGCGCGCATAATCGCCCGCGCCTTATTCATCGTCTCCATCCATTCAAGCTCTGGCACAGAGTCCGCGACCACTCCGGCACCTGCCTGAACATAAA
>JALRIU010000344.1 GCA_023255355.1 Pseudomonadales bacterium
TTTAAATGTTTAGGACCACTTGCATCAGCAGTAATATATGGAAGATTAACATCTGTTTGTGCAGAGTTACTTAACTCAATCTTAGCCTTCTCTGCCGCTTCTTTTAAGCGTTGTAATGCTAACATATCTTTTTTAAGATCAACCGCATTATCTTTCTTAAATTCATCAACTAAGAAATCCATGATACGTTGGTCAAAGTCTTCACCTCCCAAGAATGTATCACCGTTTGTTGATAATACTTCAATTTGTGTTTCACCTTCAACATCTGCTAATTCAATAATAGATACGTCAAATGTACCACCACCCAAGTCATAAACCGCAATAGTGCGATCGCCTTGCGCTTTATCCATACCATAGGCCAAGGCCGCAGCAGTTGGTTCGTTGATAATACGACGTACGTTTAGTCCAGCGATCTTACCTGCGTCTTTGGTAGCCTGACGTTGTGAATCGTTGAAATAAGCAGGCACAGTAACAACCGCTTCAGTTACTTCTTCACCGAGATACTCTTCTGCAGTTTTTTTCATTTTCTTCAACACTTCAGCAGAAATCTGAGGTGGAGACATTTTTTGATCTTTAACTGATACCCAAGCATCGCCGTTATCGTGCTCAACAATTTTGTATGGCACCATTGAAATGTCTTTCTGCACGACGTCATCTTTAAAACGACGACCGATCAAACGCTTAACAGCGAAAAGTGTGTTCGTAGGGTTGGTCACCGCCTGACGCTTTGCAGACTGACCTACCAAAATTTCATTATCAGCGGTGTAGGCAATAATCGACGGAGTTGTACGATCACCTTCGCTGTTTTCAATGACTTTGGGCTTGCCGCCTTCTAAGACAGACACACACGAGTTGGTGGTTCCCAAGTCAATACCAATAATCTTACCCATTGCTTTCTCCAGTAGTATTTACATCAGCGCCTGGGGCCTCTGCCTCACAGGTTTTTCGCTCTTGGTTTCTATATGAGAGTTAAATCCATTATTTCAAGTGTGGATTTAAAATTTTTTTACTTTGCTACTACAACCATTGCAGGACGAAGTAGTCTGCCATTCAAGCGGTAACCCTTTTGCATAACAGCAACAACGCTATTGGACTCAACATCAGGATTTTCAATCATCGTCATGGCTTGATGAACTGCAGGGTCAAATGGCTCGCCATGAGGATCGACAATTTCAACGTTGCTCTTTGCAAGGGCATCAAGAAAACCTTTTAGTGTCAGCTCGACACCTTCGAGCACCGGCTTAACACCATCTAACTCTGCGTCAGCAGCTTGTAGTGCACGTTCTAGGTTATCAACGACAGGCAATAACTCGGTGACAATTTTTTCTGCACCATATTTACGTGCGTTATCTACATCAATCTCAGCGCGACGCTTCATGTTTTGCGCTTCAGCAAGGGCACGCATACTGTGGTCTTTCATGCGAGCCATTTCATCACGCATTGCGTCTAGTTCAGCTTGTAGGGCATTGATATCGCCCTCCAATGTTTCAGACTCAACGGCCTCGTCCTGAACCGATGAAAGTTCTTCTTGGGCTTCGTTTTGCTTAGCATCTTCAGCAGTCACTGTGTCATCTCCAATTTGGTGTTTAATAATTAAACAGGTATGTGGGGATCAAGCAGTTAATTTCAAGGCTTATCAAAAATTTTTTTAACTGCCCATTAGTACAGCTTGCATACTGTATAAATATACATATACTAAGCGAAAACGAGGAGACGTCTCATGTTGTTGCATCTTAGTGTTCGTGATTTTGCCATTGCAGACCATATCGAACTGGAATTTGACAGTGGTATGACCGTTATAACCGGAGAAACAGGTGCAGGTAAATCTATCATGCTTGATGCACTGTCATTGTGCCTAGGCACAAGAGCTGATGCTAATGTCGTGCGCCACGGCAGTAAACAAGCGGATATTACTGCAAGTTTCGACGTAAGTATGATTCCTGCTGCACAAGCCTGGCTTGAATCGCGTGCCCTAGCTAACGATGAGTATGAGTGTCTAATGCGCCGTGTCGTTACCGCAGAAGGACGATCTCGTGGTTTTATCAATGGCAGCAGTGTTAATGCTAGTGATCTTAAGGAACTTGGCGAACTTCTTATAGATATTCACAGCCAGCATGAACATCAAACCCTACTCAAAAAAAGTAACCATCGTCTAATGCTCGATAGTTTTGGCGGCCACATCCCCCTTAGTGATGAAGTCACAGCAGCGGCTAAACACTACATCGCTGTTAGTGCCAAACTACAAGCAAGACTTGCTAATGAAGAAGAATATACTGCCAAAGTCCAATTGTTGAGTTACCAAATAGACGAGCTCGATAAGTTAGCGCTTCGCAGTGGGGAGTTGGACGAACTTGAACAAGAAATCAAACAACTTAGCAATGCCGAAGATATTTTGCGAAATAATCAACGAGCACTTAGTTTATGCCAAAACGACGAGGGTGTAGGTGCGTTAGATTTACTTAATCAAGCATTCCGTATCATCCAAGACAACCTTGAAAGCGATGTAACGTTGAACGAAATCGCCGACATGTTAGAAAGCGCTCGTATTCAAATTGACGAAGCAAGCCACCAATTGCAATATCGTGTCGACAACTTTGACCTCGACCCCGAGCGACTATCACTTTTAGAAGCTCGTTACGATGACATTATGAGCGTTGCCCGTCGCCACCGAATAGATGCGTCGGAACTAAATGAATTATTCCAAAGCTTGAGCGAGGACCTCGCCTCGCTTAACAATGATGACAGCAACATCGAAGCACTAGAACAACAACAAACACTGGCCTTGCAAACGTATCAAGCGCTCGCCAACAAACTATCTGACGCGCGTCATCTAGCCGCTAATACGTTGCAGCAAAAAGTTAATGAGCAACTACAGCATTTGTCGATGAAAGGCTGCCGTTTCGAAGTTGCCTTAACCTCATGGCAAGAACCGGTCAACAAGCTGGGCAACGAAGACATAGAATTCTTGATTTCAACTCAACCTAACAAACCCGCCCAAGCACTCGCTAAAATAGCTTCTGGTGGCGAACTAAGTCGTATTAGCTTAGCCATTCAAGTCATCATCGCACAGACAAGTGCCGTTGGATGCATGGTATTTGATGAAGTGGATGTAGGTATTGGTGGCGCGGTTGCTGAGGTCGTGGGTAACCTTCTGCAAGCCTTGAGCACAAATACCCAGGTATTATGCGTTACCCACCTCGCACAAGTTGCCGTTAAAGGGCATCAACACATACTAGTAAGTAAGCTACATAACGAAGAAAGCGTATCTACAAACCTTGAGCAGTTAGAAACTGATGAAAAGATACTAGAAATAGCTAGAATGATTGGTGGTATTAGCGTCAATGAACAGACCATGGCTCATGCCAAGGCCATGCTTAATATTGCCCACTAGCCAACAGCGACTAGCGACTAAAAATTATCTCTACTTCTTTGGTTTTACATAAAGAACTAGACTGTGATCAACTAAATCAAAGCCATGCTTTTCAGCAATTTCATGCTGGAGCCGTTCGATGTCCTCATCAATGAACTCAATCACCTGACCAGTTTCAGTACAGACCATGTGATCATGGTGGTCATCACCAGATAATTCAAAAACCGAAAGACCACTGTCGAAATGATGGCGATTAACAAGCCCTGCTTGCTCAAACTGAGTTAACACGCGATACACTGTTGCTAACCCTACCTCTTCGCCTTGTTCTAACAACATTTTAAAAACATCTTCGGCGCTAAGGTGGGCATCAGGACCAGCACTTTCAAGTAAACTTAAAATTTTTAAGCGAGGCGCGGTAACTTTAAGGCCAGCTTTTTTTAATTCCAAATCGTCCATATTGATTCCCATTCTTATTTAGGCCCAGTTTAGTGGGAAGTGAATATAAATGCAGCTCTTTTGAGTATTTTTTTAGCTAGCATTAGCACCTAGTGCTAGCTTGCTGTATTATCTCGTCATCTTTTATATAGTTGGACCTTATTAATGATCAGGATTGCGTCAATCACTCTAATATTAGCGCTCATTGCAGGCTGCAGTTTACGTATGCCTAGTGTTTATAAAATGAACGTGCCACAAGGCAATATTGTTAAACAGGACATGCTCGATCAACTAAAACCAGGCCTTACAAAGCGCCAGGTTCGCTTCATCATGGGATCACCAATGGTCGCTGATTCTTTTAATGATCAGCGCTGGGATTATGTTTTCTTTGTTAAACACGGTGATAGCACCTTCCGTGAAGAACATATAGTTATTAATTTTGAAAACGATAAGCTAAAAGACGTAGTTGGAGAATTAAACTTTACCGTCAAACAAGGCAAAGAAACCTCTGCGGAGGATATTGCTCCAACCGCAG
>JALRIU010000045.1 GCA_023255355.1 Pseudomonadales bacterium
ATGCTCGGCATGCTGGTAGACGATTCCATCGTCACAGGCGAAGTGATTCAAAGATTCCGAGAACTGGGATACGCCCCAAGAGAGGCAGCCATTCGAGGTACTATGTCTGTCAGCTCCCCCATCCTAGTGAGTCTTTTAACGACCATGCTTGCGTTTGCGCCGCTATTCTTTTTGAGCGGTGTCGAGGGTCAATATGTAGCTGTGTTCCCTGTTGTGGTGATCATTATGCTCGGCACTGCATTTTTACAGAGCAAATTCATTCTGCCCAACCACCTTGCTAGGGCAAACTTAAAAATTGAACCCGCAGCCTGGATAGAAAAAGGCAGCCGCCTCTACGACAAAGCCATTCGCAAGTTATTAGCCCATCGATATACCTCGTTTGGTTATTTGTCACTGGCGTTTATTACGATCATGTTTATTTGTATTTCAACCTTGAAGTTTGAACTTCATCCAGAGACAGCGATTGATACTTTTCAAATTCAAACTGAAATGCCCAATGGCACACCTTTCGATAAGAATGCTGAGCAAATCAAAATTCTACAAGAACGCATCCGAAATGCACTGCCGCAAGAGGATTTGCAAAGCATCACATCCCGCATTGGTCACCACGACCGTGATATCTATGGTGGATCTGAGGGTCGCAATCAAGCATGGGCGCTGACCAATGTTCAAATGAAGCCCTATAACACCATGAAAATGGACCCCAGAGACGTCATGAAAGTTGTCAGAAAAACGGTGGACGACATTCGCCAAGAAGGCGTTTTCACCCAAATATCTGCCCATACTGTCTCAGGCTCACCGGTACTGGGCAAACCTATCGAAGTTGAAGTGATGTCCGAGGGTGATGAACGTTTTATCGTAGCTGAAGATTTAAAAGAATTCATTGCCAGTATTTCTGGCGTTACCGATGTCTGGGATAGTAGAGTCATCGGTAAAGACGCGCTTGAGCTTGAATTTGATCATGCCAAGCTTGCCGCCTATGGCTTATCGGTAAGACAAGTCGCCGATGCCATTAGAGTGGCTATGGATGGTTTGATTATGATGGATCAACAAACAGCCTCTGAGCGAATTTTTTACCGTCTCAAGTTAGAAAATAATGAAGACAATCACATCAGTGATCTAAAAGATCAATTTATCATCAACAACCAGGGTAAACCCGTTGCGCTTAGCTCAATTGCAAGACTGGTGTTAAAGCCCGGCGACAGCGATGTTAAGCATTTTGCAGGTCGCAGAACAGTATCAGTTTATGGCGAGATTGATCGTAATGTAACCGATCTTAAAACCGTTAACGCCAAGGTTAAATCGTTTATCCATGACTACAAAGCAAAACATAATCTCCCCCAAGTCAGTTTTTTCCAAGGTGGTGAGATTCAGCAGCAAGATGCCTCGGTAGGTGAAGTCGGTATCGCTTTTGCCACATGCCTTTTGCTAAGCTTTTTCGTCTTAGTGATTTTATTTAACTCCTATAGCCAAGCCTTGTTGGTACTTGCTGTAATTCCATTTGGCATTATTGGCGTGTTTATCTCATTCCTCGTACAAGGGTTTCCTCTGAGCTTTTTATCGTTAATTGGGGTGTTAGGACTTGTTGGCGTACTCATTAACAACGCAGTTGTTATGGTGCACACATTGAATACCGGCAAACGAGAAATTAATGAAGATGCCATCGCCAGACGAGCACTGACACGTTTCAGACCGATTATTATTACATCATTCACGACTTTGGTAGGGTTGGTACCAACCGCCTATGGTTGGGGAGGCTATGAACCTGCTGTTGTACCGATGGTTATGGCAATGTTGTGGGGGGTATTCTTCGGCACGACTGTAACTCTATTCATGCTGCCAGTACTGTATTACATCAACCAAGACGTACGAATATTTCTATCGCAAAAAATAAGAGGCAAATAACCTAGTTACTTGCCTCGAGTTATCAATTTTTAGCTAATCAGTTCTGAGACAATCTTATTTGTCTTCATTGACATGACACCCCAATATTCAGCTTCAACCCCCATGAGTTGTTGCAGGGTTAAACCAACACGTGTCACCGCATCGGCATTGCCTTTAAGATGGAAGCCGGTGCGCACTTTACCCCCCGCATTGCCGGCAATCATCATAGGAATACCTTCTACCGCGTGGGATTTTGCAATAGAGCAATCGGAATGAGCAAGAATAAGGCAATTATCTAATAAACGCCCTTCCCCTTCAGGGATATCTGCCAGCGCATCCAACATATCGCGCCAAGCAAACATACTTTGCTCTGCAAACCAACCAACATCACGCTGATAACCCAGTTCTTTATCTATAGGTTCTTCATGGGTTAGCGTATGGTGGGTCGTTGTTTGGCCTGGCCGCCTTAAGTTTGACGTTGTATCAGACAATAATACATTGAACACATTAGTCTGGTTGCATTGAAGAGCTCTCGCCAAGAGTCCAGCCATAATTTTATGGTTGGTCAATACCGTACCCATCTCAGAATCTAACACTTCGCCGACAGGTTTATCAGGGAAGACAAAGTTTTCAACTTTAGCTGGAGGGCGTAATTGCAATTCGAGCTGTTGCTCAAGTTGGCGCAAGCCAGTGAAATATTCATCCAACCGAGCACGGTCATTGGCGCCAACATGTTTAATCAATTTACGGCGCTGTTCGCCGACTTCTGACAACACACTTCGACGCACCATAATACTTGGATCAGGGGTAAAGTTTTGTTGATTAGGGTCTTGAAAGCCGACACCAAAAATACGCTGATACAACTCTAATGGTGATATTTCACTGGGATTAGGTGCAGCGGCAGCTCGATAGGAATAAGACTTCTGTACACCCGAGGTACTCACCTCAAGCGACTTAAAACGAGTTTGCTGGCCAATGACATCAGCAATCAAAACATCTAGTGTCGGCGCTTTAACGTCTTCATTAGGCACCGGCACACCTGTTCTCAGGCCTAGACATCCGGTTATATGAGGCTTATTCGGTACACCATCGAGCTTGACATCAAAACCACTCAAGATCGCGAGATCTTTTTTATAGGGTTCAAGTATTTGAAGGTGCGAAGGCAACGTTTGCAAAGGTCCTTCATTTTGTGGGAT
>JALRIU010000171.1 GCA_023255355.1 Pseudomonadales bacterium
GAAGACGCAATCAAGGCAGCAGTCAACGATATTAAGCAAAAGCGAGGTGACAAGTAAGTCATGGCAATATCGATGTCTGCCATTGCCGCTGATCACGTCCGCAACCAGCTAGAAGCTCGTGGGCGTGGATTGGGTATTCGCGTGGGTGTAAAAACCACTGGTTGTTCTGGGATGGCCTATGTGCTTGAGTTTGTTGACGAGCTTCAAGACGAGGACCAAGTTTTTGAAAACCATGGCGTTAAAGTTGTGGTTGATCCAAAAAGTATGTTGTACATCGACGGAACTCAAATGGATTTTGTGAAAGAAGGGCTTAACGAGGGCTTTAAGTTTATCAATCCAAATTCTGCGGGCGAGTGCGGTTGTGGTGAGAGTTTTACGGTTTAATGCCCAACAGTAATTTTTTTGAGCTGCTTGGCTTGCCGGTAACTTTTGTTGTCGATATGAAATTACTCTCAAGTAACTATCGACTTCTTCAGGCTAAGTTCCATCCAGATAAGTTCGCCCATGCCTCAGACGCCGAGCAGCGCTCGGCTCTTCAGTCATCTTCGCTAATTAACCAAGCATACGACACGCTTCGCCATCCAGCGAACAGAGCTGCATATTTATTAGAAATGGCAGAGGATAGGCTGCGTACTGATCACACCATGCGTCCAGACCCTGCTTTTTTAATGCAACAGATAGAATGGCGCGAATCTTTAGCTGAAGTTGATGAGCTCGATAACCCCGAGGCAGCATTGGAGCATTTATTAACTGAATTTAAGTCGGCATTGAAGCCTGTTGAGGTTGAGTTTAGTGAAGCATATGCGACAGCAAATTATGAGTTGGCTCATCATGCAGTTGATAAAATGCAATTCATTTATAAGTTGCTCGCAGAGGCAGAAGCGGTTGAGGCTCGTCTGTTAGACGAGTAGAATTGCGCACCTTAATTTATGTAAGGCAAATTTATGGCACTGTTACAAATTTCTGAACCCGGTCAATCGCCTGAGCCGCATCAGCGTCGTTTGGCTGTTGGAATCGATCTGGGGACGACCAATTCATTGGTTGCCACGGTTAATGGTGCAATTCCTAAAACGTTACCTGATAGCTCGGGTGAATCATTGTTACCCTCTGTTGTTTATTATGGTGCTGAGAGTCTCTATGTCGGCCGAAGTGCGCGCGAAATGCTGGCAGAGGACTCTGCTAACACAATAGGAAGTGCCAAGCGTCTTATGGGGCGTGGAATGGCTGAGACTGAAAACCTTCCCTATGACTTTGTGGCTTCGCAAGATTCAGGAATGCCGATGTTTGTAACGCGTCGTGGTCCAATAAGCCCTGTGCAGGTTTCTGCGGAAATACTCGATGTGCTCAAGCATCGTGCTGAAGAAAGCTTGGGCGGTGTGTTGAGCGGTGTGGTCATTACCGTGCCTGCCTATTTTGATGATGCTCAACGTCAGGCAACTAAAGATGCTGCCTCTCTTGTAGGTCTAAAAGTCCTGCGCTTACTGAATGAGCCTACTGCCGCTGCGGTTGCCTATGGGCTTGACCAGAAAGATGAATCTACTATTGCTGTATACGATTTAGGCGGTGGTACCTTTGATATTTCGATTCTGCACTTACATAAAGGGGTTTTTGAAGTATTAGCGACCGGTGGTGATTCATCTTTGGGCGGTGATGATTTTGATGAGCTAATCGCTGATTGGGTGCTAGAGCATTCTGGCCAATCATGTGATCGTGATCAGCGACGTCAATTACTTGCGCTTGCCCGGCAGGTCAAAGAAGCGTTATCGGATCAAGACGAAGTTGAGCTCGATTTTAATGGCTGGTGCGCCAAACTTTCAAAAGAGGCATTTACTGAGCTAGCACAGCCTTTAATTACTAAAACGCTGCGCTCTGTTAAGCGAGCACTACGTGATGCGAGTTTGGCAGTCGATGACATCGATCACGTTGTTTTGGTTGGCGGTTCTACGCGCGTTCCTGCGGTCCGTTCTGCTCTTAATGATATGTTCGGCAAAGAACCTTTGGGTAGCGTTGATCCTGATCAGGTCGTTGCTCTCGGTGCTGCAATTCAGGCCGACATTTTGGTTGGTAATAAGCCTGATAGTGATGTATTGCTGTTAGATGTAATACCACTTTCGCTTGGTTTAGAAACTATGGGCGGTTTGACTGAAAAAATCGTACATCGAAATACAACTATTCCTGTGACGCGCGCACAAGACTTCACAACGTATAAAGATGGGCAAACAGCAATGCTTATTCACGTGCTACAAGGTGAGCGCGAGATGGTAAGCGACAACCGATCTTTGGGGCGCTTTGAGTTGCGTGGTATTCCTCCAATGGTGGCTGGTGCTGCTCAAATACGAGTGACCTACCAAGTTGATGCTGATGGTTTGTTGAGTGTGTCTGCCAAGGAGCAAGCCAGTGGGGTCGAAGCTTCAATTACAGTCAAACCATCATATGGTCTTAGCGACGCCGAAGTGGCTTCAATGATTAAGGCT
>JALRIU010000252.1 GCA_023255355.1 Pseudomonadales bacterium
AGAACTCGGGCATAGTAAAACGCATTTTGCTGAGTATCATATTCTGGGTCTTGCCAGACCTTACACAGTTGTGCGTAACCAGCACCACGAGGTGCGCAGCTCTCAGGATCGACATCGGCATTGTTATTTGGATCCCCCGCCACATCGATTACCTGTTCATGCGTTTGTCCATCACTATCTATCCAGCCTTTGATAATCTGAATGCGTTGTAGGTCGGTACCTTCGCCATAGCGTGTGCCAGCATCTTTTTGCGCGCTAACTAAAAAGCGAATATTGTCGCCACTGATGTTGCCACCCATGGGCACACCTTTGGCATAGGCTGTGGCTAATTGATCAGGCGATTCACAAAGATTGGTAGGATAGTCACCAGCAAAAAATCTGACGATAGGACGAGTGCCACTTGTGGCATAAGTTTCTTTACGGCGCATGGCTTCAAAGATTGCATCGCGCGAGTTTTCTTCGGCCCACACTACCGCATGTCCACCGGGGTTGGAGTAGAAGTGATCTTGAACATTTCTGAATTCGCTATCGCGGCGACCTATATGACCAACATAGTTATTTTCGTCGGCGCCGCCAGGGGTTGCGCTATGGGTGTCTGTACTACCAATAAATCCCATTACAAAGGGGTTGGTACCGCTCTGTTGTTCAATACTCAATCCTTCTTTGAGCACGTTGCGAAGCATATTGCGTTGTCCAAATTTTTCGATAGGTACAGGCGCTGCACGGTCAGTTCGCACGATTCCATGCACTGAACCGAGCATTGTTAAGTTATCCGCAACGACTTGTTCAAAGCTACAAAGTTCATCCTCGGTATTCAATCCGATACCCGCCAGCTTATCAAAGCGACATTCTGAGCTACCCTTATGCTGAGTCATTTCAACAATAGGCTCGAATTTGAGGCGGTTTTCAAGCTCTTCTTGATCTCTGGGGTTGCGAAACATTAAACCACCGGAAAGATTCGGGTTATGCGGGATAGACATAACGTCGCAGCCCATTCCTTTATCTAAACATTCTTTAGTGAGAAGTTTCCAAAGGTTCGGAAAATTACCCCGACCTGAATCATAGGTTGAAATAGGTTTTTCAGTGACGTTGGCGTTTCTAAAAATAACATTTCTATGCATGTTATTTTGTTGTGGCGCGTCGGTATATTCATAGCCAACAAAGGTTGTAAAGCTGCATTCGCTGCTGCGATCGTAATGGTCCTCAGCTGCATTTTGAATTTCTTGCCAGAAACTAGCTGCCCCAGCATCGCAATCCGATAGACTGCAGGCAAAAGAGCGCTCAGTCGAGTCTTCCAGTTGACCACCTAAACGAGTCCACCAACTTGCAGCAACCAATTGCACCCATAAATTATTAGCACGCGTGATCATGCAATGGGGCCACCAGTAACCCAGTGCGCTGGGGTCTTCGGTACAGACGTTAATTTGTCCTAGAAACTCCGAATGATCTGTTACAGCGGCGAAATCTAAAGGACGACCTATCTGGGCTGCAACACGTTGTTCACCATCGGCGCCAGGTAAGGTGATGACTTCACCTTTAGCATAGCGATAAGCGTCGTGGGGGCGTTGTTTCAAGCTTGAGATATAGGCGTCAAATGAAAAGCTAGTATGGACATGTAAGTCGCCAAATAGAGGCTGGCGCTCGGTTTGATAGTTATAGCAGGGTTCACGTTCTTCCGTGTAATCTCGGTTGGAATTATCCGCAACAACCATACAAGAAAATAATCCTAACGTAACTGCAGTAAGAAGTTTGAAATACATACTAGCCCCTGTATTTTTGTAAAATCATGTCAGAAGCTTTTTCTGCAATCATCAGCGAAGCAGCGTTAGTATTGCCAGATACCAAGGTTGGCATGATCGACGCATCGACGACACGAAGCGCATCAATACCATGCACGCAAAGCTCATTATTAACGACGGCATCGGCGTCTTTGCCCATTTTGCAGGTCCCCACTGGGTGGTAACTGGTTGTTCCGGTTTGTGCCGCATAATTTAGCAACGCTTCGGCATCACATTGGTCTGACCCCGGGCGAATTTCTGTCACACTGATATTGGCAAAGCTTGGCTGCGATAAGATATTTCTGACCGCTGCGATACCTTTGATAATGGTGGTTTTATCCTCTTCATCCTGCAAATAATTAGCAATAATCGTCGGTTTTTCATTACTGTCATGACTGTTGATGTGAACCGAGCCTCGGCTTTTGGGGCGGGTTTGATAAACCATGGCGGTAACCCCGGAGACCTTGTCCATATGAGATTTGCCATTGTCGTCGCGGTAACCACTTGCGGGGGTGAAATGTATTTGGCAATCGGGTCTACTAAGTTCAGGCGAAGATTTTAAAAACACCACAACTTCTGATGAGGGATAATTGAGTAAGCCTTTTTTGTGGCGTAGGTAGTTATAAAGGTGCTTAACAATTCGGCCGAAAGTAAATTGGTCGTTGACCGTATCGGCTTGGGTAACTTGTTGTGAAAGCATAACACCAAGGTGGTCCTGGAGGTTTTCGCCAACCCCAGGGAGGTGATGGTGGGCCTCAATACCATGTTCAGATAATATCTCAGTATTACCTATCCCTGATAATTCCAAGAGCTGGGGTGAATTGATCGCGCCGGCAGCAAGGATTACCTCTTTTTCAGCTTGATAGGTGGTACTAGTACCTTGTTTATTGGTTACTTTTACTGCAACTGCTCGAAGGTTATCTAAAACAACCTTGGAAACGGTATGATCGACTAACACCGTTAAGTTTGGTCGTGATCGAATAGGGTTTAAATAACATCGCGCTGCACTCTGGCGTTTGCCCTCATGGATATTTACATGAAAGTAATTAGCGCCATACTGGTCACCGCTGTTTGTATCTGGATTGATAGGTAGCCCACTTTCAGCGCAGGCTTTTAAAAAAAGATCAGATAGTGGTGAAGGATCGGCAGGATGGACATGTATTGGACCATCAACGCCTCTGCTTGAATGCGGTGTGCCATAGAATGTTTCTGTTTTTTTGAAATAAGGTAAGATTTCTTGCCAGCTCCAGCCAGTATTACCAAGTTCTGACCAATGGTCATAATCGTCAGATTGACCTCGGACAATCACCAGTCCGTTGGTAGAACTGCACCCGCCCAACACTTTCGCTCTGGGCCAAATCATATCGCGATTAGCACTGCCTGGCTGGCGATGTATCCGATAGCCCCAATTAAATTTTTCGTTATAGGCAATCTCTGCCCATCCAACGGGGAGGTGAATCAGGGGGTTACTATCTTTGCCGCCGGCTTCGATTAATAAAACACGATTAGTTGGGTCGGCACTTAAACGATTTGCGAGCACGCAGCCCGCAGATCCAGCACCTACGATAATAAAGTCATAAGCGTTAGACATTTCGTACTTTACCTTGCCAGTAGGGCGCGCGGAGATTTCTTTTATATATTTTACCGTTAGGGTCGCGTGGTAGCTCAGCGTGGAAATCGAAGGATTTAGGCAACTTCATGCGAGCCAGGCGTTCTTCTAAATAGCTCAATAGCTGCGCTATGGTCTCCTTACTTTCTGGGATACCCTCTCTGAGTTGCACCGCAGCTTTAATTTCTTCTCCCCATTCTTCATTCGGTATGCCAAACACACAGCAGTCATAAACGAGCGGTGAGGTGATAAGCGCGTTTTCAATTTCAGCGGGATAAATGTTGGAACCACCACTGATTATCATGTCGATTTTTCTATCGCTTAAAAATAAAAAGCCTTCTTCATTAAGATGACCAATGTCGCCAGCAGTGAAGTAATTACCAATTTGAGTTTTGGCTGTTTTTTCCTTGTCGCCTTTGTATTCAAAACGGCTTACATCGGTCATCAGCATATAAACTGTACCTGTTTCACCAGCCTTCAATTCGTTACCATCATCGTCCAAAATTTTCACTTCGGCAGTTGGCCAAGCGCGGCCAACGGTGCCTGGATTAGCGAGCCAATCTTGAGAGTTGGCAATCGTGCCACCGCCCTCTGTGGACGCATAATATTCGTAAATGACAGGTCCAAACCAATCGATCAATTCTACTTTAACGTCAATCGGGCAAGGTGCTGCGGTGTGTATTAAATGGGTAACACTGGAAACATCATATTGTTGTTTGATGCTGTCATCGAGTTTACACAATCTGACCATTTGTGTGGGTACCACATGGGTTGTTGTGACCTTGTGATTGTCTATTGCTCGTAACATATTTTCAGCGTCCCACTTATCGTGGAGAACGACACAGTGTCCAAGATGCAGCGAGCTAGTCACCCAGTTCATCGCAGCTGTGTGGTAGAGCGGAGAGCCACTAAAATGAACATTGTTTTGTTCAGGCATAATTCCGAACATTAAAAGTAGCATGGTGAAATTGGTAGCGTTGGTATCTGGGTCTATCGGTGGAATGTTGCGACGGACTCCCTTAGGTTTACCGGTTGTACCAGACGTATAAAACATGACCATACCAGCCGATCTTTCATTAGGTAGGCTCGTGGGTTGTTCTAAGACTAACTCGTTAAATGTTTCGTCATCAATGCAGAACAGTTGTGTCAGGTCGAAATTATTGGTTTGGGCTGACTTTACTGCAACATCGCGGGTTGAAGAGTGACAGAAAAATGCTTTTGCCTGACTGTCCTCTAAAATATAGCTAACTTCACTTGCAGCTAAATGCCAATTCAACGGTGCCAAAAACATCCCCGTCTGCATGACGGCTAAATTTATCGCAATGTAATGTGCGCAATTAGGCAGCATCGCAGCAACGGTGTCACCAGCTTGCAAACCATGTGCTCTCAGACCATGGGCAATTTGGTTGCCTAGCCCCACCAATTCCTGGCGTGTCCATGTTTTACCTGCTGGATCGATTAATGCAGGTTTTTGGGGTTCCCATTGGCTAAAATTCCACAGGCCGAGCGTTTTCATCTGTGTCACTTTGGTCTCCAGTGTGAAGTTGTTATTGTTAATTTTACTCAAGATTACCATCAAAAAAGGGTATTGCCGATAGTTCAAAAAAGGACCAATGAAGAGCGGTTTTTGAATTAAATAATTATTAAATCATTGATATTTAATGGTATTTTTATTTTGTTGATTGCCGTGGCTCGATAGGTGTTAATACATGTGGACTAAAATTTTGGAGGACTAAATAGTGCAAAACACAGTATCGTAGTGCGATATAAAAGGAGATAAGACACATTGACGAAAATGATTCGTTCTCCCTTGGTATTTTGTTTAGTCGGCGGCTGGATTATCTGGTGGTTTTTGCAAGAGCCACCGCTTATTGTTATCACACAAGCGCAATACCAAGAGGCCCTCAATAATTGGCAAACCACTCGAGGCAAGCCTGCGACACAGGCTGAAGCGGCAGATATTTTGCTCAATCTTCGGCGTGAAAGAGTGTTATTAAAAGCAGCTGAAGATGCTGGTTTGCTCTCTTTACCCGCTATTGATAGGCGCCTACAAGCTTTAGCAGAAAGCTTATTATCTACAAAATCTCAAAATATCGAGTTGGTCAAAACACAAATTATTGATGAGGCATTGCTCAACGATACTGTTGTGCAAAACTATTTGATAGAAGCCTACCGTCAGCATTTGACAGGGCAAATGGACAAGCACGTCACCGATGTCGAATTAAAGACTATGTATCAAGCCAATCTTGATCAATTTAAAACCCCTGAGCGCCGTTCAATTCGACATTTATACACTGCGTTTGATAATAACGCTGCAGACAAAGATATAAACAGACTAAAAGAAGATTTGCAGGCCTCATTGCTGGGCTGGACTCAAGCACAGGCTCGCAGCGATACATTTATAGCAGGGCATCAATTTGATGTTTTAAGTCAGGCCGAACTCAGCAAAATTTTAGGTGATACTGCGGCAGAAAAGGTTTTTGGGTTAACGCCTGCTGTTATAAGTGAAGCGATTAGCTCTCCTTTCGGATGGCATTTGATCATCGTTGATCAGGTGGTACCAACTGCACAAAAATCTTTTGATGAGGTGAAATCATTACTCAAAAGCATGGTCTTACAACAGCGTCAACAACGTCATGAGGTCCAAATGATTGATGGTTTGATGCAACAATACGGCTGGCAACTTCCATGAAATATATTTGGTTTGCCATCTTATTAATACTTAGTCAAAACGTTAGCAGCGATCCTATTGCGCCATCGCTATTAGAAGTGGATTACCAAGGCGATGCAAGGTTTACTGTCATGTGGCGTACCCCGATAAAACCACTTAAAAGTAATTCAATGTCGCTCAGCTTATCATTTGCAGAATCATGTATGCTGCAAAGACGTGGTGATGTCCAATATATGAATGCCTTAGTCGAAGAAAACCTGCTAGTTGAATGTGCTTCTGCAGATAATTTTTGGGTTACAATTGAATCGTTAAATAGCCCTTCTGCCAATGTATTGCTGCGTTTCTTTGACAATGGTAAGCAGATCCATAGTCGAATATTAAACCCCGCAGATGCAAGGTTTACCTATCAACAGGATCATCAGGCTAAGCAAGTTTTGGATTACTTTTATTTTGGTATTCGGCACTTAATGATTGGCTTTGACCATGTACTGTATCTTTTCTGCTTAATCATACTTGCGGGGATTACTCGTTCGTTAATCATCACAATCAGTCTATTCACGGTTGCCCACAGCCTTACATTAGCGGCAGCAATTTTAGAGTTGGTTCGTCTTCCAGTCCAGTGGGTTGAGGCAGCAATAGCGTTCTCAATTGTCTATAGCGCAATTATGGTGGTTCAAAAAACCAATAATCAAACGCCCAGAAAACTTTGGTTGTCTGCTTTTATTTTTGGGTTATTGCATGGTTTGGGCTTTTCAAATGTTCTGCTAGATCTTGGATTGCCGACCAACGAAATTGTTACTGCGTTGTTGTTATTTAACCTAGGAATTGAAGCCGGACAATTGCTTGTTTTTGGGCTAGTTTCTATTTTGGTACTTGGCGTTATTCAAAACATAGGACACTTTAAACAACACAGTGCGATGTATAGAAGCGTTCTAGGCTGGATGATTGGGCTAATAGCCTCCTATTGGTTTTGGCAACGCATTTTAGGAGGCTAATGAATATTGTTCTACAGGTCGAAATGTTTTTGTAAAAACGACCACATTTTTGCCTTGGCAAGTTCGTCACTCTTTTCGTCTCGTCCAATGATATAGCCATTGCCAACGCATTCTGGAGCAGTCAGATGGACGCTTACACGATTAAAGGCAAGTTCGCCACGTGATGCATCGGCACCAGGAAAATCGATCTCCTTGCCATCGATAGTAGGGTAGGCTTTATCTTTACTGTATGAAAATTCACATCCCCTGACATACGGAAAATCATATTCTTGTCGAGCTTGTTCGTTTTCCCACGCGTGTCCTGCACCGGCAATGAGTAACGTGTCTACTTCGCTTCCACCCTCGCGCAAGCGTTGATGAAGTTCATCGCAAAAAGCCGGTTCCACGCTGTTATCTTGGTCACCATAAACCGCTAAATAGGGAGCTCCAGTAGTTAGCTCACTACCGGTTGTTTGAAAACAAGGACCGTAAAAACTTACGTGTAAGGCAAAATTGGGCGATGTTGGCGCAATACTCTGTTTTAGGCGTGGGTCTAATGTATAGCGTGTTGCCATGCCGCCATAAGAATAGCCAGTTACACCAATCCTATTGGCATCGATCGCAGGGTGAGTGCTTAGTAAATTTAACGCTGAGAAGGCATCAGCAACAATATCGATATCTGAAGCTGAGAGTGTTTTATATAAGTATTTGGTGCTCGGTGTAACACCACGCGGCGCATAATAGTCGATAACAAAGGCAGCAATGCCTCGCTCATTGAACCATTTAGCATACATATATTCACGATCGTCTCGTTTCCCACCGCTGCCATGTAAAATGACCATCGCTGGAACGGGCCTATCAGAAGAGGCGATTGCGGGAAGAAACAGTTCTCCCATGCCAGTCGTCGCGGCAGAATTTTCGTAGTTGAATAATGCGTTGTGCATCGAGTAGGGACTGCGACTGGCAAAATAAATCAAACCTTCGCTGGTCGCATCTAAGGTGCTAACTGTCTGCCCCAGAGGGTGAATTTCTGGTAGGTCGACACTTTTTACCCAGGGTAGACCAATACCCGCATATTCCGTTTGAATAAAATAAATGCCACCAGCAGTGATGATACAAACGACTAAAGTGATGCCTGCAAGGATTTTTTTAAGCATGTTCGTCTCTTTTATGGTTATTGATAAAAATGGCTTGAGCAGAAGACAGAAGGGTTTCACCATGCCAGCATTGCCCATGGAGGTGGACTTTACGGCCATCAAGTTTTTCAAGCCAGCTCTCAAATCGCAGTCTGCTATGTAAAAGTGTGGGGGCTCGATACGTTATATCGAGCTTTACTGTCGGTCCACCGAGTCCTTGCCTGATCATTGCCGCAGCTAGAATACAGTCGTATACCCCTGCAATCACTCCTCCATGCACACAACCCTGAGGGCCTTCATGATTAATACCAAACTCACAGATGCCAATAACTTTATTACCGTCAAACGAATAGTGAATGATAGGGGATACAGGATTATGGAAACCGCCGAAGGGGCTATATGGTTGAATACCCTCGCCACGATCAATATGCGTTAACGGTGTAAAGTGTTCGCGTAATTTTTCAGTACTGATCTGCGCAAATTGCGATGTTAGTGCCTGAGTTTTTTGGATAAGGTCGTCTAACACATCCTCAGGACCATTAAGTGCTAAACAATAATGGTTCAATTCACGCACCAGTTGCGTTATTTGCAGGTGTTTTTGTCTTTTTATATCGTCGCTAGATGACATACATGGTCCAAAAGAAAATTAAATGGTTAGGCATGTATTGCAGCGCATAAAGGCGTAAATAACGACGTCCGAATGTATTAAGAGATCTTACGTTGATGCGTTGGCGAGTTTTGCTTTTTTGTAGTTTTGATGCGCATTGATCGAGATGACGACGCCAGAAAAAAGAATCAAACCCATACCTATAAAGGTCCAGGTGTTTGGTAGTTGCTCAAAGAAAATCCATCCTAGCAACGCTGCCCAAATAAGGTGCACATAATTAATTGGGGCTAATAGCGAGGCGGGTGCCTCTTTATAAGCGGCTGAGAAACAGCCATGGGCCAATGAAGCAATTGTGCCAAGCAAAACCATCATGCCTAAATCGAATGCGGTGGGCATAATGTTATCGCCTAACTGTGGCAGAGCAGCTAAACAGAACACCACTGCACCACTCGCATTGACATAAAACAGCATGGTCATATTGCTTTCTGTGCCTGCAATTTTGCGGGTGATGACATGAAAAATAGCGATGGTAAATGCATTTGAAATTGCACAGGCAACGCCAATTGGGTTTAAATTTCCACTCAATTTGAGGATAAGCAGAACCCCGCTAAAGCCAACAGCTGTCATCATCCAGTTTAAAGGTGTGACCTTTTCACCCAAGAAAAATACTGACAGTGCAATGACGATAAAGGGGTTTAGATAAAGGATTGCGATCGTTTCACCAAGTGGCATAACCTTCAATGCATAGGTCACAGTAAACGAGCCTATACACATCAAGCCGCCGCGTATGAGCAGAATTTTAGGATTGTTAGCCCGCCAAAGACGTGTACCCTTATTGGGAAAAATAAAGACAAACAGCACAACTAAGCTAGCGATATAGCGCACAGCGATAATTTCTGAAATTGGGTAGCGCTGTGCTAGATATTTGGTCAGCACATCACATATCGCAAAACATAACACGGCCAACATAACAAACATGACGCCACGCCAAAGCTTGCCATGATAGGGTGTTTGTATCGTCATTATGTAATCCTAAAAAAAGATCTCCCGCCTAGGGCGGGAGATTTAAAAGTTAAGACTTTAACGTCTCTAAATCGGTAATGAAAGGTTGATTACGGAACCTATGCCCGGTTGCCTTATACATTGCGTTGGCCAAAGCGGGAGGTGTCGGTGGCATGGGTGGTTCGCCCAGTCCCGTTGGACCATGTTCATTTTTGACAAAGTGAACATCGATAGCACGTGGTGATTCATTTATCCGAACCATACGGTAGGTATCGAGGTTTTTATGTTGGGGTTGTCCTTCAACAAAGGTCATTTCGCCAAACATCGATATTCCAACGCCATCAACGATACCGCCTTGTGCCATGTTTATGGCGCCTTCATAGTTAACGACCTGGCCACAATCCAATGCGGAGGTCACACTGTTAATCACCGGCAAACCATTTTTCATGTCGATATCAACAATGTTGCAGCAGTATGAGTTATGACAGAAATAAGCGGCGACGCCCATGTTCTTATCACCGCGATTATTCCAGTCCGACTTATCTCGAGCGAGTTCAAGCACACTCGCATAGCGGACTGCGTCATAATCATTATCAGTGCCAACTGGATTTTCTTGTGCGCGTTTTAATAAATCTAAACGCATCTGAATCGGATCAGCGCCCATCGCCTCTGCCAGTTCATCTAAGAATGATTGTTCAGCAGATGCCATAAAGTTGGAGTTAGGTGCACGGAATGCGCCCACTGTGATGTTTGAAACATTCGGTGATTCTTCCCATAGGTAGTTATCAATGGCTCCCGCAGGGAAACGGTTGGGGAAACTACAGGCCTCTGGGGTACCCGCTGAGCGCACGTGATAGCCAATAATCTTGTTGTTGGCATCCAGTGCAGCGCGCATTTTAATGGTATAGCTAGGGCGATAAACACCAACAGTCATATCGTCTTCACGAGTATAAATCAGATGAACAGGACGTTTTACTCGTTGCGAAATCAGTGATACTTCAGTGGCCCAGTGTGGGTATAAGCGACGGCCGAAACCACCACCCATGCGGGTCATCTTGAAATCAATTTTTTCGGCGGGTAAGCCAATGTGGGCAGCAACCGTATTATGAATAAGCATTGGTCCCTGATGTGGGCCAATAAGCATAGCAGAATCTTCTTTTACATCGGCGTAGAAGTTCATCGGCTCTAACGTGTTATGGGCCAAGAATGGTGCGTGGTAGGTGTGTTCTACCACTTTGGCGGCATTGGCAAAAGCAGCCATGGGATCACCATCTTTGCGCTTGGTTTCCATCTCGCCAGTTTCTACCATGGCAGCCATGATTGCATTATGCGTTGCGGTATCTTCAAGACCTTTAGGCACCGTCACTTTATTTTGGTTGCCGAAGAAGTCACTGCTGGTAAAGCTGTAGCTATCTTCAACTTTCCAGTTAACTTTGAGGGCTTTTTTGGCCTTCATTAATTGCCAAGTATGGTCCCCAACAATGGCGATTACTTCACGGAAAGCTGCTACATCCGAAAAGCCGCGCACCAAGTCGTCAGGATACATTTTGATGGTAAATACATCGTGTATACCAGGCATGCGCTTTACGCTTTCTGCATCAAAACTATCTACAGTAAGGCCAAAGGCCGGTGCATGAACGACCACTGCACGTAGCATATCTTTTTCGCGTACGTCGATACCGAACAACGAGTCGCCTTTGACAACTTGTGACCCAGTTAGGTTTTTGCGTGATGTGCCAATGATGCTGAAATCTTTTTTATCTTTCAGAGCAACCTTCTCTGGAACAGGAAGTATTGCCGCAGCGGCCGCCATTTCGCCATAGGTTGCCGTTTTGCCACCGCTATGACTGAGTACCGAGTTAGCTGCGTTGACGTCCTCAACAGGCACGTTCCAAGCGTTTGCAGCGGCTGTTTTAAGCATATGTAATGCCGTCGCACCAGCCATTCTAAGACCAGGATAGTTCATACTGGTTGACCAGCTGCCGCCTGATAATTGCATTTTGTAGCGCGATTGGTCATAGGGTGCAGTAACAGAGGTTACGTCTTCCCAGTTTGCCTCTAGCTCTTCAGCAGCGATCATTGGAAAGGTGGTCATCAAACCTTGTCCAAATTCTGGGTTTTGAACTCGAACTTGGATCGCACCAGAAGGTTGAATGGATAACACGGCATTTAGCTCAAACCATTCGCTTGGGGCACTTTTTGCATCTGCTGCTAATGCGTTCGGGGCAGTCGCTAAGTTAAAACTTAACGCTAAACCACCACCTGCTGCGCTGGCTTTTAAGAAAGAACGTCTTCCGAAGGAGGTTTTTAAAATTTCCATACTGTTCTCCTTATGCTTTAGCTGCAGTTTTGATGGCTTCACGGATACGCGTGTAGGTCCCGCAGCGACAAATATTTCCTTGCATAAACGCGTCGATATCAGCATCACTAGGGTTTGGATTTTGCGAGAGTAATGCGGCAGCAGACATCATTTGGCCAGGCTGACAATAACCACATTGTGCAACATCATGTGCCAGCCAGGCTTCTTGTACAGGATGGAGTTTGGTTGCGTCGTAGGCTAAACCTTCTATCGTGGTGATATTGGCTTCACCCACGGCCGAGACTGGCAGTTGGCATGAACGAACCGCCGCGCCATTGATATGTACTGTGCATGCACCGCAAGCGCCTGCACCGCAGCCAAATTTGGTACCTACCATGTCGAGTGAGTCACGTAACACCCAAAGCATTGGTGTATCAGGGTCGACATCGACGACGATGTTTTGGTTATTAATATTGAGCGAATACGTAGTCATAGGTTACCTCGATTAAATTGTGGCGTTCATTGATGCCAAGTCTTCAACAGTATCGATATCAATCGCTGCTGATGGAATGTCTATAGTTGTTATTGAAACACAATCTTGCAAAATTTGTTTAGCGCCATTGTCGCCTTGCAGCGATTTTAATGCTGGCCATTGCTGTTGGGCAAAGATGGCGGGGACACCAAGACTGTTATTGTAGGTTGCACAAACAGTCTTATTACCGTCAAAGTTTGCCAGCAATCGTTGAATGTCTTCATTTTGTAATGCAGCCTGATCGCCTAATACGATAAGTAGTCCGTCGATACTTTCATCGATAGCTCTTGTAGCAAAAGCAATTGAAGATCCCAAACCTTCTCGCCAAAGTGGATTATACGTGATTTGCGCCCCACTGGGTTTGGCGTTTTTATGCTGCCCATGCCAGGCGCCACTAATGATATTAATATCAGTAATACTGTTGGCTAGAAGAATATCGGTGAGGTGTTGCAAAATAGTTTTGCCATTAACGATTTGAAGGTGTTTACAGGCTCCAAAGCGGCTTGCTTCACCGGCTGCCATTATTAGTGCTGCTATCTTCATATTAAAATACCGCTCATCGATTCACCTGTTCGTCCACCAAAGGCTGCTTGGCATTCAGCAAGGATAGATAAGGCAATCGTTTCTGGCAAGGTTCCACCAATACTCAAGCCCGCAGGTCCTGCTAGGTTTTTGGGACGATCAATGTTGGCAGCCTCTAATACTTGTACTAGCCTATGTTCAGGGCCGAGTAGCGCGAGGTAGGCAGGTTTTTTAGGTGCCAGTATAGCGAGAATTTCAGCATCAAGGCTAACGCTGTGGGTCATGGCTATAGCCCCGTCACAAGGACGCAATTTTAAAAATGCGTCAACTTCACTAGCTGGCCCGCTAAATAAATTATTGACCTTAACAAAATGTTCTTTGCGGCCGTGAGCCGGTCGAGGATCCCACAGTGAAATTGTCCAGCCCAGTGTGTGGGCAAGTTCTACCAATGGGCGAGCGTCAATGCCTCCGCCTGCAATAAATAAGTGGGGAGCAGGTGCAGTGGCAATAGTGAGTCGATTTTCAATGAACGTGAATGGCTTACTGCTTTTGTTTGCTGGCGTCACACATGCGGCATGATCACACGGGCTCAAGCCAGTCCCAATAGTTAGTGAATAGTCTGCGGTTTTATTTGCTTCGAGCGATGCCAGTAAGACCGGAAGTTCAAGGTAATCATTGTCTTGATTGATGACCTGCAACATGATGTCAACTTTGCCACCGCAGCCAATGCCCATTTGAAACGACATGTCGTCTTCGTCGGTGCCATCATAGGTGATTATGGTTGATCGTTTGCTGGCCATGATACGTCGAGCCTTGCCATGTAAGTCAGATTCTAAACAGCCGCCGCTTAGCATGCCAAGTTGTTGGCCTTCAGAACCAAAAAACATCAACGCGCCTGCTTTGCGATAGGCAGATCCTGCCGTTTGGTAAAGCACACCCAGCACCCACTCGCTTTGGTCGCGATGGGGATACCATTGTTGTAGCAGGCTAATAAGTTGTTGGCTCATATATTTTTGCAAAAATTGCCTAAAGACCTGCCGTTAATGCAGGTCTTTAGAGCTAATTTAACTATATTTACAATTACCATTGGTTTTTTTGATAACGTTCGGTTCGTGCATCTTTTATCACGCCTGACCAATTTAAGCCAAATCCAAAGTCGTAATCGTTGCCCATGCTATCGACATAGGTCGTCAAATCCATGGGCGTATCTTCTTCATTGGCTTCGACAGTTTCCATATCAACAGGCATTTGCATGGGTAGCAAAGCACTAGGTTCTGCGCGGCCAGTAATGATGTCCTGGATAGCACTGATTTGTACACCAAATTCAACCAAAATGCCGTCGACTAGGGGTTCAATAGGTTTAAACACCATCGGGTTTGTCGCGCTGACAACTAGAATCACAGGCTTATCACCTACCTGCTTACGAATATCTTGTAGCATCGGTAAATCTGGGTAACTATTGGACACTGCCCGCTTGCCGCGGTAAGAGCGGTTAGTTATTTCGGGATCTACTACAGGATCGCCCGCTGCAATACTTTGCGCGCGTGCGTTAGTGGCGACATAGTCTTCATGTTGCAGACTTATAGGTAAGTAACCATTACCACCATTAGCACGATCTTGTTTTGAGTAAGGGTCACTGACGGGGCTTTTTACGAAGGCCAGCACAAAGTCAGCTTCATCAATGTTATCAGTGACTGTGAAGTCCTTCTCTAACAGTTTGCGATCTACAGGATATTTGGTGACTTCAGGTTCTGGAAAGCCAAAA
This sequence comes from Pseudomonadales bacterium, assembly GCA_023255355.1. Lineage (GTDB taxonomy): Bacteria > Pseudomonadota > Gammaproteobacteria > Pseudomonadales > JAHEIH01 > JAHEIH01. The sequence continues at coordinate 14,896 of JALRIU010000252.1, forward strand.
AAGTTTAAGTGTTCAGGCGTGGTTATCTGCGGAACATAAACGACTTTTTTATCTTCTTTTAAAGGCAGAACGCCATCATTTTTCAGCATGATGATGGATCTTAGCTGAGCTTCATAACCTGCTTGCATGTACTCGGGCTTGCCAACATTTGCTGCTGAAGTTTCTGGGTTTAAGTAGGGACTTTCAAAAAGACCAACACGGAAGATGTTCTTCAACAGTCGAACTGCCGAGCGTTCTATCCGTGCACGGGTAGCTTCTGCACCATATTTTTCTTCCAGCATGGCAAATGCTTCAAGTACTGGGCCTGACGCGTTGTTACCACCAAATTGATCTAGGCCGGCTTCTAGGACTTTAAAATGACGTTCGGCTAGCGTCAGTTTTTCAACGCCCCAGCTCTTGCCTGCAAAATCTGCTGGAGAGGCGCCTTCATCGCCGGTGATTAACCAGTCGGTGCAAACAACACCATCGTAACCATATTTTTCGCGCAACAAATCGGTGACGATATATTTGCTGAAACCGTTACCAACGTTTTCGCCATACGTCGTATCTTGGTCGAAAGAAATTGTGTAATAGGGCATTACCGCTGATGCTTTACCCGTTTTACCATTCAATTTAAACGCACCATCTAGGAAAGGTTTCATATGCGTTTCAAAATGGCCGCCTGGATAAACTGCGAATTTGCCATAAGCAAAATGCCCATCACGGCCTGCTTCTTCAGGACCACCACTTGGCCAGTGTTTCACCATGGCGTTGACGCTCTGCCAGCCCCAACCATCGGCAATTTCTTGATCCGCTGCGCTGGTTTGGAAACCGTCAACATAAGCACGCGCCATATCAGTCGCTAAGGCGGGGTGCCCGCCAAAGGTACCATACATACGGTTCCAGCGAGGTTCTGTGGCTAAGTCGATTTGCGGTGAAAGGGCAGTGGTAATACCTAGCGCCCGATACTCCATTGATGCGATACGACCAAATTCTTCTGTAACAGCTGGATCAAACGTTGCAGCTAGGCCAATTTCTTCTGGCCATTGTGAAATAGTACCGCCAGAGCCAGCGTTATATTCAGCTTCTTTGCGAGCACCGTTGCGTGGGTCTGATGAATTATTTGCAGGAATACCAAAGCCAATACCTTCTGCTAGTTTCTGAAGGTTATTGTTCCACTTAGCTGCAATCGTTGGGCTTTCAACCGAGGTGAGTAACACATGACGCAGATGGTCTTCGGTGATGAATTTAAGCTGGCCATCAGATAATTCATCGGCGGTTTTGCCAGATTCAGCAAAGGGTTTACCACCGTAGGTGTCTGAAAAATAGCCTCTAGGCGCTGCTGGAATAGATTGATGGCGGCTATAGAGCATTAAGCCGGCAATTTCTTCTTTACTTAACATGCTAGCTAGATTTTTGGCGCGGCTATCTGCATCAAGGCGCCAGTCTTCATAAGGATTTAATGCACCGTCGCGATTAAGATCTTTGAAAGGTAGTCCGTCGACTTCTATGATGCTTACACCCGAGGTTTTGGAATATGTAAGCAAAGGACCGTTCTCTACAGTGACTTGCATGATGTCACTGGTAAAGACGCTTTCTTGCCATTTAGGTGTAGACGCTTGTTTTTGATCACAGGCAGTAAGGGTTGTCGCAGCTACAAGAGTCGCGAGGGCTGTTTTAGTAAATGATGTATTCATGGCAAACCTGTTAGATTAATTTTGCCATTAATGTACCACAGTAACATTAAATGGATTGTCAGATGAGCGCCCATAATTTCCGGACAAACTATGGGCTTAGAGAGGGTTATTCTTGCATTGCCTCGAGTTCGATACCGTTGGTCTCACGCACGAATTTGATTACGAAGAACACTGATATTAGTGCACTAATGGCATACAGACTATAAGCACCGAGTAAGCCAATGCCTACTAACAAAATTGGGAACGTCATACTCACAATAAAGTTAGCAAACCATTGCGCAAGCCCCGCGATAGCAAGGCCTGTACCCCGCATGCGATTGGGGAACATTTCGCTCAACATGACCCACATTACAGGTCCCCATGACGCATTGAAGAAAAATACAAACACATTAGCACCAATAAGAGCGGTTAACCCCCAGTCGCCGAGATCCATTTGGCCACTTGCATCGAAGCTAGCATTGGCGAAAGCAACCACCATGGTGCCAAGTGAAATCGTCATACCAATAGATCCCCATTTTAACAATGGTTTACGACCGATCTTATCAATCAGATATATCGTGATTAGACAGGCAGCAATAGAAACCGCACCGTTAACCACGTTTATCAACAACGAATCTGACTCAGAAAAACCTGCGGCTTGCCAGAGCACTGCGCCGTAGTAAAAGACCACATTAATGCCGACTAATTGCTGGAAAATAGCCAGACCTATGCCAATCCAGATGATGGGTTTGATTTTGCCTGTTGCACTGTCGAACATATTGCGCAGTTGCATGGCATTCGCATCGTTGCTAATCGATGAAACGATTTCTTGTTGTTTTTGAGCAGCTTGTTGGCTGCCCATTAAACGATTCAATACCGTGTTAGCTTCTAATGTTTTGCCAGTGGCGACTAAAAATCTTGGGCTCTCAGGGATAAAGAATAGAAGAAAAAAGAATAGGAAGGCAGGGATAAGCTCCATCCAAAACATCCAGCGCCATGCTTCAAAACCCATCCAGAATGCATCTGTTGATGTACCTGCAGAGCCGGCAAGTAAATAGTTACTTAAAAAAGCGGCGAATAGGCCTGAAATAATCGCTACCTGTTGAATCGTTGTGAGTGCGCCACGGAGGTGGGCTGGCGCCACTTCTGCGATGTAGGCCGGTGCCATAACCGATGCTGCACCCACAGCGAGTCCACCTAAGATACGATAGATAATAAATTCAAAGGAACTGCCGGCAATACCTGAGCCCCAGGCGCTGATGATGAACAGTACCGCTGCTACAATAAGTAGCTTTTTTCGTCCAAAAATATCGCCCAGACGACCGGCAAAAAATGCACCTACCGCACACCCCAAGAGCATGCTGGAAACGTTAAAGCCAGTACCAATGCTGGCTGAATTGAACGCCTTTTGTAGGCCGCTTATGGTACCGTTGATAACACCGCTATCAAAGCCAAAGAGAAAGCCACCAATGGTGGCGATCATGCTAATGAAGAGGGTGAACCCCAGTTTGTGTGACTCGCTCATTGGACTATTCCTTATTATTTGATATAGCGATTAACGATGTTTTCATAAAGTTCCTGACGACCGCTAATTTGTGCAGGCTCAGCATTGTCAGAACCAAGTTTAGCTAGTTCAGCTAAGCTCATTTCGCCGTTGTGGAACTTCAGGCCATGCCCGCTAGCAAAGGTACTATAACGTTCAGCTCGCATCCCTGGAATGGGTGAGTTTTCATTGATGTCAGCTGCTATAAGTAGTGCCCTAGCAAAGGTGTCCATACCGCCAATATGGGCATAGAAACGATCGATAAAGTCAGTCGAGTTGCGGCGGGCTTTGGCGTCAAAGTTAACCCCGCCACCTTGCAGACCGCCGTGACGAAGGAATGACATCATGATCTCTACCGTTTCATTGATGTTATAGGGGAACTGGTCTGTATCCCATGCGTTTTGATAATCACCGCGGTTGGCATCGATAGAACCCAACATGCCAGCGGCACCAGCCACTTCGATTTCGTGTTCCATGGTGTGTCCGGCGAGGGTCGCATGGTTTGTTTCTAAGTTGATCTTAAAGTCATTTTCTAAACCAAATTCACGAATAAAACCGATGACAGTTGCGGCGTCATAATCGTATTGGTGCTTAGAGGGTTCCATGGGCTTTGGTTCGATAAAGAAGGTACCTTTAAAGCCTTGGCCGCGTGCATAATCGCGTGCCATTTGTAGGAAGCGACCTAGGTTTTCACGTTCCATTTTCATGTCTGTGTTTAATAGGCTCATATAGCCTTCGCGACCGCCCCAGAAAACGTAGTTTTCACCATCGAGGGCCATCGTCGCATCAAGTGCATCCTTGAGCTGCGCACCAGCACGTGCCACTACATTAAAGTCAGGGTTAGTACTAGCACCGTTCATGTAACGTGGATTAGAGAATAAATTAGCCGTGCCCCATAATAGTTTTACGCCAGATTCGGCTTGTTTTTGTTTAGCGTATTCAACCATGGTTGCTAGGCGTTTTTGAAACTCCTTATGGGTAGGTGCTTCGTCAACCATATCGACATCATGGAAACAGTAATAATTGATGCCTAGTTTGGTGATGAACTCAAAGGCAGCATCCATTTTTAATTTGGCACGGGCGATTGGATCGCTCTCGCTCATCCAAGGAAATTTAAAAGTGCCAGGGCCAAAGGGGTCATTACCCTCGCCACAAAAGCTATGCCAGTAACACACGGCAAACTTGAAGTGTTCTGCCATGGTTTTGCCAGCCACTACCTGCGATGGGTTGTAGTAGCGAAACGCAAGGGGGTTATCGCTTTCAGGGCCTTCAAATTGAATTTGCGAAACGTCTGGAAAAAATTCTTTGGCACCAAGTGTAATAGCCATAATGGGTTCCTAATTGAGTTGTGAATTTAATGTAGCTAGCCACGTCTGATAATGTTGTTCGCCAGCTCCGCTAACGGTGAGATCAGGTTGGTAGCGACGAATGACCTGCAGATTTGCAAAGGCTTCCTCGCTGTTTTTGTAGTGACCGATACCGATGCCTGCTGCTCTGGCGGCGCCCTCTGAACCACTTGTTTCATAAAGCTCTATGGGCAGTCCGGTGAGGTTTGCAACAGTTTGTGCAAACAGTTCGCTCAAAAATAAGTTGTTGTTGCCAGCACGGATACATTCGCCTTCAACTCCCAAGGCTTTTAAAAGATCAAAGCCATAGCGCATAGCACAGGCAATGCCCTCTTGCACTGAACGCACCATATGCTTCAGGTCATGCCGATTAAAATCTAGGTTGACCCAGCTGGCATTGATATTGCGGTTGGCAAGGATCCGTTCCGCGCCATTACCAAAGGGAATAAATAGTAAACCTTTACTACCAAGCGGTGCAGCATTGGCGAGTTCATTGAGCTGAGGATAGCTGTATTGGCCAAGCAATTGGTTTAACCAGGCAAAGGCTCTGGCGCCACCATTGATACACATAAGCGCACCATAGGTTGATGAAGAAGCGTCAGCAGCAGTATGTAAAAACGTATTCACGCGTTCTTGTTGATCTGCTACTGGGGTGTTACTGCAGCCGTATATGACTGCAGATGTACCCGCCGTTGCTGCAATCTCGCCATGCTTAAATGCATTTAGGCTCAGTGCATTATTGGGTTGATCACCTGCGCGGTAGGTAACTGCAGCATTTGGGTTAAGTCCAAGTTGTTCTGCGACCGCATTGGCAACTCTGCCTTGGATACCGAATTGCTCGACGATGGGCGCAATGATATCTTCGTTGATACCCCAGTGTGCCAGTAATTCTTTAGCAATAGTTTGGTTTTCATAGTCCCACAGAATGCCTTCACTCAGGCCGGCTGCGGTGGTTGATGGTGCCAGGCATAGACGCGTAGCTAAGTAATCGCCAGGCAACATAATATGGGCAATTTTTGCAAAAACCTCTGGTTCGTTTTCTTGCACCCAACGTAATTTGCTGGCGGTAAAGTTGCCTGGGGTATTGAGTAACTGACGGTGGCAATAGTCCGCCCCAAGTAATTCTCCTGCTTGTTTACCGATATTAACCGCCCGGCTATCGCACCAAATAATAGATGGCCTGACTGGGGTAAGCTGCTCATCCAAACACACGAGGCCGTGCATTTGATAAGCAATGCCAATGGCTGAAATATCTAGGGTATTGATACCTTGCCTGCGCAATTCGGCTAACCCTTCACAGAAGTAATGCCACCACATATCAGGGTCTTGCTCGGCAAAGCCAGGGCTTGGCGCGCTGATAGGCATTTCGTTTTGTGGTTGGGTGGTTTCTGCGACAACCTGATCATTGTTGCCATTAAAGACGGTCAGTTTGATCGATGAGCTGCCAAGATCGATGCCGAGTAATAACATTGGGGGTTTCCAGAAGGTGTTAATCAATGTATCTTATAGTTAAAACGACTATAACTCTTTGCAGCGGTTTTGACAATCATGCCAATTAAAAAATCTGCCCAGTTGAATCGTCCCGATTATTCGGCTAAAGAAATTGATGCCTTATCTATTGATAACGTCATCTTTGGGCTAGATAACCGGCAATTAAAGGTTCTACTGGTCCGCCAAAGTGACCCAAGACATAAAGGTCGCTGGGCTCTACCTGGTGGATGGATTCGCTATGACGAACATTTACGAAGTGCCGCATCAAGATTATTGCAGGAGTTGACCGGCATTACGGACCTGTATCTAGAACAACTTAAAACCTTTGGTAAGGTGGATCGGTTTCCAGGAGAGCGCGTTATTACCGTTGCCTACTATGCCTTGGTGAGCGCTGAAAGTTATCCATTGGCAACCAATGTTGAAGATGTCAGTTGGCAAGCGGTAGCAGATGTTGCTGATTTGGTTTATGACCATAAT
>JALRIU010000269.1 GCA_023255355.1 Pseudomonadales bacterium
GTATGTTGCTGTTCTTGCGAGGTCAAAATAGAAACCATGGAGCGGCGCATTAGGATGTTACTCCAGATTTCAGTTCAAGACATTGTTGCAATAAATCAAGCAACTGTTCCTCACGGTAGGGTTTACTAAGAAGATAGTTTACGCCAATTTTTTCTGCTCGTTGTCGATGCTTACTACCACTACGAGAACTAATCATAATGATCGGAATATTCTGCCATACGTTGTGATGCCGAATATGCGTAGCAAATTCAAATCCGTCCATCCGAGGCATTTCAACGTCTAGCAAAATAACTTCTGGCAACTTGTGTTCAAGCTGTTCAATAGCGTCGACACCATCTTTGGCCATCATCACTTCAAAGTCATGCCTAATCAACAATTTGCTAGTGATTTTACGCACCGTAATTGAGTCATCCACGATCATAATACAAGGCGGCGTCTTATCGACCATGAGCTCCAAGTCGCCACCCAATTTAAAGCCCATTCCTAAATTCCAGCTGCGCAACAATGGCGGAAGATCTAAAATGGTTAGCACACGACCGTCACCCATGATGGTTGCACCAGCAACCCCGAGTAATTGGCCAAATTGCGGACCTAATGATTTGACCACAAGTGCACGACTACCGCGCAAAATATCAACTCGGATAGCAAAATTACCATCCCCTGTTTTTACCAAAATTATCGGATAATAATTGATATCATCAAAGGTTGCTGTCTCATCAAGGCCCAGCAAGTCTTCTAAGCGACAAAATGTATAACGCTGATTGCCATAGCCTACCGCAGGATCTTTTTGAGAGGCCATTGCCAACAGCTCTTTACGGGGTAGCCGCATGATGCCTTCAACACCCGAAAAGGGTATCGCAAAACTTTGTCCCGCCACATCCACTAACAAAGCACGATTCATGGACTGCGAAAATGGCACTGCGAGGCTGAATTGCGTGCCCTCTCCAAGTTTAGATTGAATTTCAACCCGACCACCAAGTGACAGCAATTCACCATCGACTACATCGAGCCCAACACCGCGCCCAGAGATTTCGGTAATTTTTGCAGCGGTGCTAAAACCTGGCCGCATAATCAATTTTAAAATGTCGTCGTCCGATAAGGTATCTTCAGCTGAAACGATGCCTCGCTCTATGGCTTTAGCTAGCACAATCTCAGGATCAACACCTCGACCATCGTCGCTCATCAAAAACACCAATTCGTTATCTTGGCGAGAAACACTGAGCTTGATTGTCCCCTCAGCAGGTTTATTTAATTGATTTCGTTGTTCTGGGAGCTCAATACCATGATCAAGTGCATTGCGAATAATATGTTCTAGCGATGTACCAATTCTTTCCAGTACTGATCTTTGCAATTCACCTTCAATATGTTCGGTAAGAAATTGCACAGGCTTACCTAACTCTTCACCAAGTTGAGTGACTAGTCTACGCAATTTGGGTAATAACCGCGTGACTGGAATCATCCTTGCGGCATGTAACTTATCGGTCAGCGTTTTGTTTAAACGACCCTGTTGCACCAAAGTATTTTCCATATGACGAAGAATATCTTGGGTCGTGGATTTGATATCAGCAACGTCGCTAGCTGATTCTAATAGCGAATTGGTTAATTGTTGAAGTTGGGTGTAGCGGTCCATTTCAAGGGGGTCGAAGTCTTCTTCGCCCGTGCTCACCTGTTCCCGACGATAAGTAATCTGTGCCTTAGTCTGCATATCTAGACGACGAAGCTGATCAACTAAACGTTGTTGCGCTAGTTCTAGATCATCGGTCGCTTTAACTAACGACAGGCGTTGCTCCATCATTTGACTGCGACTGATACTCAATTCACCACTGACATTTGCCATATCATCAAGATCTTCTACCGGCAGCTTCAACACGTCGACAATGGCTTGTTGTTTTGCCATATCAGCCATTGGCATTGGATCTTCGTCAGCCAAACTGTTTCGCGCATGAAGTAGTGCAAGTACAGTTCGATACTGTGCAAACCATGTTTTAAATTGCTCTGGCGTAGGAGTGACCTGTTTATCCAGCAGCAGTAATTCGCTCTCAAAATCATGGCTTGCTGATGCAACATCGCGCCAATTCACCATGCGCGCTCCACCTTTTAAGGTGTGAAGCAACCTCAACAATTCGGGTAAAGCGGCAGTATCGGCTACATTTTGCTGCCATTGATTGAGCGAATTCTCGATGGCTTCGCAAAGTTCAGAGGCTTCATCACTAAAAATGGCGACGAGTTCAGGATCTACAACTTCTTCATCTGAACTCGCTAGTGACTTTTTTTCGCTGGGTTCCTCATCTTGTTGAGCGCCATTTGAAACCATCTCCGAAGATACTGGCTGTGATTGTTGTTCAATAGCTTGTTGCTGTTCAGCATCCATCTGAACAGCCAAGTCATTAATATACTTGTCCGCTATCGTCACAGGCTGCTCAGCAGCGATCAAATTAAGCGCATCAAATGCCTGTTGCAGCGCAATTTCAAAACGCTCCAAGACTGATTCTGTCACCTCGTGGCGTAATAAAAAATCCGCCATTGCACGTAGTAGCGATGCCAAGGTGGGATGATTTTGCGCTAAAGTATGAGACTGTTGATCAAGCTTATGAGCCTCTACATGCCAGGGAAAATCAATGTCTCTGGCCAACGTGGCTGGATAAATTTCGTCTAATACATCACCGCACGCTAACAAAATATTCATGGTTTCCGGAACATTACCCGCCGAAGCAACAGGATCAATAGGCGCGGCAATTGGCTCCATTGAAGTATTATCATCAGCAAAACATTCAAGCCATTGTTCGGCAACAACAGTTGAACCAGCAGTTTGCTCTTGAAGAAGCGCAATCATGTTACTTGTTTTGGTTGGCAGCGGAATGCGGTCACCCGCT
>JALRIU010000296.1 GCA_023255355.1 Pseudomonadales bacterium
TAATACTGTGGTGTACACGTAGCAAGCTCGCGTGACCAGTCATATGCAAAGCCCAACTGATTGAGCTGGTTTTTCATGTATTCAATATTTGAATACGTCCACTTAGCCGGAGCTGTATTGTTTTTAATAGCAGCATTCTCAGCTGGCAAGCCAAAGGCATCCCAACCCATAGGTTGAAGTACATTCTTGCCGAGCATACGTTGGTAGCGTGAAATAACATCGGTGATTGTATAGTTTCGAACGTGTCCCATGTGCAGCTTGCCACTTGGGTAGGGAAACATTGCCAAGCAATAATATTTTTCTTTGCTGTGATCGACCTCAACATTAAAGCTTTTGTTATCACGCCAAAAGGCTTGAACGTTTGATTCTATTTCTTCGGGTTTGTAATGCTGATCCATGTCTCGACTCAAAGGCTGTAGTGCGCTAAAAAGATGCAATTTTACCCTAATCTAGGGGTGAAAAGGTAGCTAAGACCCATTTAATCACGCGCAATTTTTCTAGCGTTAAAGATGCCTAACACAATAATAATGAATGCAAGGCAATAGATAGGGTAATTACCTAGTTTTATGAATGGGGTTTTACCTTCAATTGGCCAAATGTCACTACTAATGGTTGTTTCGGTAAATTGAGGGCTTGCAACTATGATCTGACCTGTGGGGGCGATGATCGATGAAATGCCATCGTTAGTTGCACGGATAACATATCGTCCGGTTTCTAAGGCGCGAGTTTGTGCGATTTGTTGATGTTGCCAGGGTGCCCATGACCCCCCAAACCACGCATCGTTGCTTATAGTAACAAGAAAATTCGCACTACCTAGGTTTTCTCTAACAAATTCTGAATAGGCGATTTCATAACAAATATAAGGCGCTATTTGGTAGTCGCCTACGGTAAGATTTTTTTGCTCGGATGGGCCGCGGGTAAAGCTCGACATGGGTAGATCAAAAAAGGCTAAAGTCCCTCTGATGATGTGTTGTAAGGGAACATACTCGCCAAAGGGTACGAGTTTTTGTTTATGATAGAGACCATCACCGAGACCTACCGCGGTGATTGAGTTGTGGATGCGTTGGTAGTCTTTGCTAACGAAAGGAATGCCAGTAATCAAGCTGGTTTGATGCTCGGTACTAATATCATCTAACGTCGCAAGAAGCGATTGTGCGTGCCAATAATCAATTGTTATTGCAGATTCTGGCCAAACAACAATATCACTGCCCCATAGTGGCTCGCTTAACCTTAAATAGGTGCTGATGGTTGTGCGTACATTTTCAGGCTTCCATTTATCTTCTTGTGGAATATTGCCTTGTGCAATACCGACACTTAAGGGCGAATCACCCAGTCTATAGGTGTTTACAGGAATCCATTGGCTTGCATAAATAGCTATGCAGATCGCCACTGAGAATAGCGAGGCCGTAAATCGTCGATGACTTTTACTCGAGACAATAACACTGAGCAAGGCAGCGCTTAATGCCATTATAAAGCTGGCGCCACTGGTGCCAATCAGACTTAGTAAAAAAGCTGCAGGACTATCAGTTAACGCATGGCCTAAGAAAAGCCATGGAAAACCAGTAAAGAGCACTCCACGAAGCGCTTCATCAAGTACCCAAAGCGCTGCAAACGTTAAAATGTTGATCGATGTGTGCCTAAAATAGCGGGTGTAAATCCATCCAATCAGCGCATAAAAAAGCGCAAGGAAGCCACAAAATAACAAGGTCATTAACGCAGCAACAAGAGCAGGGGTGTCGCTATGAAAGTGAATACTTACATACACCCATGACACGCCAGATAAACATAAACTGAAACCAGCCCACCATGCAACTTTGCCGCCGTCAGCGCGTTCACAGTGGTTTAATGCCCAAAATATAAGAGCCGGCCCGATTAGGGCAAGAGGCCATATAGATAGTGGTGCGAGTGACAAGGTGATTGCCGCCCCGCCCAGGGCGGCTATACCCCGATAGAGTTGGCGGTTAAGCCGCGTCATTTATGCCTCAATGCTGAGACGAAGTAAATGCAACTGGCGGTTGTCTGCGTTGACCACCCGGAAGATGTAATCGCCGATTTGAGTTATTTCGTTACGCTTAGGTAAATAGCCGAAACTTTGCATAATGAGACCGCCGATCGTTTCGTATTCGCTATCATCTAATTCAGCTTTAAAGTGCTCATTGAAATCATCGATGGGTGTGAGTGCTTTAACCATATATTCGTTATCTGACACACGTCTGATAAAAATATCATTATCTTCATCAGTTTCATCCTCGATGTCGCCCACGATTTCTTCCAGAATATCTTCGATCGTAATCAGACCAGAAACACCGCCATATTCATCGATCACAATGGCCATATGGTTTCTGTTCTCACGAAACTCGCGCAATAGCACATTTAATCGTTTGCTCTCTGGCACGCAGACTGCGGGGCGAACGAGTTCACTAAGCGAGCTAATGCTACTGCCATTGATTAAGGTAGGAAGGATATCTTTTGCTAGTAGAATGCCGCGTACTTCATCAATGTTCTCACCCACGACAGGAAAGCGTGAATGGCCTGATTCAACGATTTTTTCTAAATACTCCTGACGATCATAGTCTTCTTTTAAAATGATCATTTGAGGGCGAGGTACCATAACATCGCGCGCTTGTAATTCTGCAACTTCAAGCGCACCACGAATGATGTTGAGGGCGTCACCATCAATAAGGTCGTTGCTGTGAGAGAGGTTTAGCAATTCTACTAAGTC
>JALRIU010000032.1 GCA_023255355.1 Pseudomonadales bacterium
GTCTTTGCCCTCTTCGCTGGCGATAACTAATAAGGCTGACACCTGTTGCTTAATGCTCGCCAGTAAGTCACCACGGCCGCTGTTTATCGACTTTCGCCCAAAGTTAATCCGGTCAGGATAGGATGGATGCGCCCCCACAACAACCTGATATTTTTTTGCCAAGCTTAGCGTGGCACGCATGGAGTGTTCATCACCAGCATGGCCACCACATGCGATATTAGCCATATCAATCAGCGGCATAAGATCAGCATCAAACGCCATACCCTCACCGAGATCAGCGTTTAATTTCATGCTAGCAATTCCATGTGATGAATCATCAATTGCACGCTTTCAACTCCTCTAAAATAGTTTACGTCTAAACTATATACCACATGCACACGAGATTCTTCAGGAGCGGGCCATTGCGTAACATCTACATTAAATGCAATACCATCGAGACAATGGCTGATATCCTCGCAAGGCGCCAACAAGCATTTTAAATGCTTACCACCAACAATACGTTGCTGTAAAAAAATAAACTCTCCGTCAAAAACGGGCTCAGGAAAAGCCTGACCCCATGGGCCTGCGTCGCGAAGTTTCTGGGCAAATCCAATATCGAGGTGCGATTTATGCAACTCACCATCCGAGTATATAATTGCGTCTAATGCGCTATCATCTAATTTTTCGGCAGCAATCAATTCGAATGCTTCACAAAACTCCTGGAAGGAAGTCTCAGCAATAGTTAGACCTGCAGCCATGGCGTGACCGCCAAATTTTTGCAAAAGATGCGGGTATCGGGTCGCTAGTTCATCAAGAGCATCGCGTAAATGAAAACCCGCAATTGATCGACCAGATGCCTTTAACTGCCCTTCATCGCCAGGCGCAAAAATAAGGCATGGGCGATGGTACTTTTCCTTAATTCGAGATGCCAAAATACCAATAACACCTTGATGCCAGGAAGAATCAGCTAAGCAAATCGTGCATCCAATTGAAGAGGCCTGCTCCATTTTTTGCAGTACAATCTCTGCTTCTTGCTGCATACTGGCTTCAATCGCTCGCCTATCTAGGTTGAAGTCATTCAGCATACCTGCCAATTGATAGGCTCGATTAGGATCATTTTCTAGCAAACACTGGATACCAATACTCATATCATCCAAGCGACCCGCGGCGTTCAAACGCGGCCCAATGGCGAAGCCTATATCGCTGGCAGACACTCTCTCTTGATCTCGATTGGCAACTCGTAACAAGGCACTTATACCTGGCCTACAGCGTCCTGCTCGAATTCGCATTAGACCTTGCTGAACCAGAATCCGGTTATTGTGATCTAAGGGAACAACATCGGCGACCGTACCAAGTGCAACTAAATCCAAAAATTCAGCTAGATTCGGCTCATTACGCCCTGCAAAGTGACCAAGCTCTCGCAAGTTGCTGCGAACTGCCAACATAAGATAAAAGATAACACCAACGCCCGCTATACCCTTACTTTCAAAGGCACATCCTGGTTGATTGGGGTTAACGATAGCCGCAGCAGCTGGCAATTTTTCTCCGGGCAAATGGTGATCAGTGACCACGACTTTACAACCTAGAGCATTTGCTCTTTCGACACCATCAATACTCGCAATACCGTTGTCTACCGTGATAATTAAATCGGGGGAATACTGCATGGCAAGGTCGACAATTTGAGGGGTCAAACCATAACCATACTCAAACCTATTAGGTACCAAAAAATCAACCCACGAAGCACCCATTGCACGCAAACACAATAATGATAAGGTGCAACTGGTTGCGCCATCCGCATCAAAATCTCCGACAACTAGCATACGCTGCTGATTTTGAATGGCATTGGCTAAAATCGAACCGGCTAATTCAATGTCTTTTAAATCATTGGGCGACAGAAGTTTTGAAAGAGAGGTATCTAATTGAGATTCAGAGATAATACCGCGGGCAGCGTATATCGCTGCCAATACTGGCGGCACAGATGAAAATGCCTCCGTTGAAGCGACCGAACGACGTTGGATGCGCTTCTCAACGGAGGCCACAAGCCCTACCTTACCACCTGGGCATCGATAAAGGCCTGGATCTGAGGAAGATCCTTAGGCAACACCGTACAACGTTCTTCTCGCTCGAAAAGATCTGCCATGTGCAAAGGCAAAGCTGGCTCATTCTCTTGACCCGACTTAATAATCGCCTCAGGGAACTTGGCTGGATGAGCTGTAGCTAAAGTGATCATAGGGACCGTTTTATCACGCCAACATTCACGGGCAGCTTTTACGCCAATCGCTGAGTGCGGATCAAGTAAGTATTCTGAAGCAGCGAACACCTCGGCAATGGTCTCAACGGTGACATCGTCATTTACTGCAAAAGAATCAAAATGCTCACGCAAACGGGCAAAAGACTCTTCATCAATAGAGAGGGATTCAGTGCGACTACGCGCCATAAAACTATCAATTGCTGGCGCGTTACGATCATGTGCTTCGAACAATGCACGCTCGAAATTACTGGATACCATAATATCCATACTTGGCGACAAGGTATGTTCTAGCTGGTGTTTCTCATAATGATTAGAGCTCATAAAACGATGCAAAATATCGTTACGGTTAGTAGCGATAACTAACTGATCTACAGGAAGACCCATTTTCTTAGCCAAAAAACCTGCGTAAATATCGCCAAAGTTACCTGTTGGAACAGAAAAAGAAACTTTGCGGTGCGGTGCACCCACGGCCAAACCAGCATAGAAATAATAAACGATCTGAGCCATGATTCGCGCCCAGTTGATGGAATTAACAGCCACCAATTGGCGCCCTTCTGGCAAAAATGATTGATCAGCAAAGCTTTGCTTGACCATTTCTTGGCAATCGTCAAAGTTGCCTACTACAGCAATATTATGAACCTTTGGCGAAATCACGGAGGTCATTTGCTTGCGCTGCACATCAGATACACGTTGATGCGGATGCAAAATAAAGATATCGATATTTTCACAACGACGACATCCTTCGATGGCCGCTGAACCGGTATCACCTGAAGTCGCTCCCATAATGACAACCTTTTGATCGCGCTTGATTAAGACATAATCAAGTAAACGACCCAGAAGCTGAAGCGCAAAGTCTTTAAAAGCGAGCGTTGGTCCATGGAACAACTCTAACAACCACTCGTTATGGCCGAGTTGCACGACAGGCGCAACTGCAGGATGCCTAAAATCAGAGTAAGCATCATCAATAATCGCTTTCAAATCATCATCAGGGATTGCACCATCAACAAACGGTGTAATAATTTTTAAGGCCAGTTCTGGATAGCTTAAACTAGACCAACTCGCAATTTCTTGCTGACTGTACTGGGGCAAGGTCTCGGGCACATATAGACCACCGTCGCTTGCCAAACCGGTTAACATGACCTCTTCAAAACCAAGAACAGGCGCTTTTCCACGGGTACTAATATATTTCACTTTTTCACCTACAACCGCTTTAACCGGCCAAACTTTCAACGCGAATCCTAACTACAGGTCGCTGTACAAATTCAAATGATTCAATTGCCTCAACTGCAGCCATTAATTTGGCTTCTTGGGTAATATTGGTCAACAAAATAATCGGCACATGCTTTTCATCATCTGGCGCTTCTTTTTGGATCAATGCTTCGATACTAATACCATGACGGCTCAATACTGATGCTATCTCAGATAAAACGCCGGCCTTATCTTCGGCAGAAATACGCAAGTAGTAAGATGTTTCAACCTCTTCAATGGGGAGAATTCGTTGCGAAGATACTTCACCTTCTGCAAACCCCATCATTGGAATACTATTACCACGCGCTATATCAACGATATCTGCAATCACCGCCGAGGCAGTCGCCTCAGAACCAGCGCCGGCACCATAGTAGAGTGTTGGACCAGCGGCATCACCATTGAGCAGCACCGCATTCATAACGCCATTAACATTAGCAATTAAGCGCTTAGCAGGAATCAAGGTGGGATGAACTCGTAACTCAATGCCGCCCTTGCTCTTTCTTGCAATACCTAAATGCTTAATGCGATAACCAAGTTCTTCAGCATAGGTCACATCTTGAGCATCAATTTTTGAAATACCCTCGGTATATGCCTTGTTAAATCGAAATGGCATGCCAAAAGCCAACGAAGCAAGAATAACGAGCTTATGACAAGCATCTATGCCTTCAACATCAAACGTTGGGTCTGCCTCTGCATAGCCCAATGCTTGAGCTTCAGCTAAAACATCAGCAAACGCACGACCTTTGTCGCGCATTTCAGACAAGATAAAATTACCAGTGCCATTAATAATTCCTGCCAGCCACTTAATATCATTAGCTGCAACACCTTCACGCACAGCCTTGATAATAGGAATTCCTCCAGCAACTGCGGCCTCAAAGGCTACGGTCACGCCATTCGCTGCGGCAAGGGGTAAAATTTCATTGCCATGCAATGCGATCAATGCCTTGTTTGCAGTGACAACATGTTTACCGTTATTAATAGCCTCAATCACCAAGTCTTTGGCTACCGTGGTACCACCAATAAGCTCTACAACAACATCAACATTACTATCACGAACCACATCAAAAATATCTCGTGATACTTTAATACCTGACACATCACAATTTGGATTGTCACGACGCGCACCGATATGCACAATCTCAATTGCGACACCAGCACGGCCAGAAATAATTGCAGCATTTCGGCGAATGACATTAACAGTGCCACTACCCACGGTGCCCAGACCGCAAATACCTACTTTCAAGGTTGTCAAAAGAATATCCTCAATCGGAAAGACTGTAAAAGGGCAGTATTTTACGCTGTTTTGCCCCTAATTTGAAACACATTTAGGGCTTTAAACGCACCTCACAAGCCCAATTCGCGCGCCAATCGATCGGCAGGTAAATAACCAGGAATGAGCCGTCCCTCAGCAGTAACAATTGCAGGAGTTCCAGTCACGCCCATTTCCCCACCCAGAGCATACTGCTGAGCAACCAAGTTACTAGGACATGTCTCCAGAGAAACGTTTTCACGACGTTTAAACTTTGTAAGTGTTAACTGTCTATCTTTGGAACACCACACAGTTTGTAGTTTTTTAGCTGTTTCACCATTAACACCAGAACGCGGATAAGCCAAATAACGCACGGTAATACCTAGCTCATTAATGTCATCAATCTCCTGATGTAATTTTTGGCAATACCCGCAGTCAACATCGGTGAACACATGAATTACAGACTTTTCTTCACCAATTGCTTTAAATTCAATGGTGTCCTCAGGTCTAATATTAGCCAACAATGCCTTGCGACCAACATTTAGCTTCTGCTCACTTAAATTGACAAAATTACCATTTTGAATTTGAAACATCTGCCCTAGTACAAAATAGCTACCATCCTCAGAGGCGAAAAGGGTTTCGCCATTGCTAAGCTGAACTTCGTATACGCCTTTAATTGGCGATTCAACGACATCTGCTATAGGTAAATTTGGACTAATTGCTTTCAGATTTGCAGCGATTTTGTCGCTTTGTGCAAAACATACAGAAGTAAAAAACGTAACAATAAAAAACAATGGAACAGATAAATTCATATAATCCTCTAACCGCGTGGATGGTGACTACGGTGCAAATCCTTCATACGTTGACGGGCAACGTGCGTGTAAATCTGGGTGGTCGATAGATCGCTGTGACCTAGCAGCAATTGTACCACACGTAAATCAGCACCATGATTTACTAAATGCGTTGCAAAGGCATGCCTTACTGTGTGAGGCGATAATGCCTTATTGATATTGGCCCGCTTAGCATATTCCTTGATACGATACCAAAAGGTTTGTCGGGTCATAGTTGTTCCCCTTTTACTGGGAAAAACCACATCAGACGCCAAACCATGCACCAAACGAGGCCGACAATTTGCAATATAACGTTCGTACCACCAAAGTGCCTCTTCACCCATTGGTACTTGACGCTCTTTACCCCCTTTGCCAGACACCCTAATAACGCCCTGCTGAGTATTGATTTCATAGAGCTTCAGCCCCACCAACTCACTCACCCTAAGTCCGCAAGCATAGAGGATCTCTAGCATTGCTCGATCGCGCATTTCTATTGGCAGTTCGACATTTGGCGCCGATAGTAAGTGCTCTACGTCTTGTTCACTTAAAGTTGTGGGTAGTTTTCGGCCTAATTTTGGTGAATCGAGCAAAAGACTAGGATCTTCGACAATTCTACCCTCTCGCAACAACCACTGGTATAACCCCCTCACACTAGACAGCGCTCTTGCGGTAGATCTTGCTTTTAGTCCACGCTGCTGTAAGTGAGCCATGTATCCTAATAAATCAGCCACCTGCAAAGTTTGAATAGCAAGCCCTTTTGATTGCGACCATTGATCTAAAGCCTCAAGATCTAGGCGATATGATTGCAGAGTATTTTCACGCAACCCTTTTTCCATCCAAAGTGCATCAACATAGCGCTCAATGAGCGGCGAAGGTTCAAATGACAAAACATCTCCAAAAAAATAAGGCAGTCAATCGACTGCCTTATTCTAGGGGCTTTTTTTGCGCCTGGCGAGCAATTAGCTGGCCAAATAAAGAAACTAGTTCTTAACAGAAAGCTTCTCTTTGATACGCGCAGCTTTACCACTCAAATCACGGAGGTAGTAAAGTTTAGCTTGACGAACATCACCACGACGCTTGACGCTAATGCTGTCAACTAATGGGCTGTATGTCTGGAAAGTACGCTCTACACCAACACCGTGAGAAATTTTACGCACAGTAAAAGCTGAGTTCAAACCACGGTTGCGGATACCGATAACAACGCCTTCGAACGCCTGTAGACGCTCACGGTTGCCTTCTTTAACTTTTACTTGAACAACAACAGTGTCACCTGGTGCAAACGCAGGGATTTCTTTGTTGATCTGCTCTTTTTCGAGTTCCGCGATAATTTTGTTCGCGCTCATGTCTTGCTCCTATAGCATTTGGATCGAATCATCGATCGTTACATTACCTGTACTTATAAACTTATCGAACCACCTGCGGTGATTAAGTAGTAACCGCTCTCACACGACTACCGTTTACATTGGTCCAGATCATCAATTATTTACCGCTATCTTGCATAGCAAGAAAGTCGGCTAATAAAACCTCTTCTTCATGGCTCAAACCACGCACTTGCAACAAATCAGGCCGCCTAAGATAAGTTCTACCTAAAGCTTGCTGCAATCGCCAGCGTTCAATGCGCGCATGATCACCGCTCAATAAAACGTCTGGCACCCGCTCATCGGCATAGACCTCAGGCCGGGTATAATGTGGACAATCCAAAAGACCATCCACAAACGAATCTTGTTCAGCTGATTGAGGGTGGTTCAGCACGCCGGGCAATAATCTCGCTACTGCGTCGATCATTACCATGGCGGGCAACTCTCCACCGCTTAGGACGTAGTCTCCAATAGACCACTCCTCGTCAACATGCGCTTGTAATAAACGCTCGTCAACACCCTCATAACGACCTGCGAGAATAATCATTTCTTCTCGCTCTGCGATAAGT
>JALRIU010000158.1 GCA_023255355.1 Pseudomonadales bacterium
AGCAGCACTAACCCATTAATAAAATTGGTGCATAGAGCACCTTCATAATCACAGAGGTAATTATGGCAAACAACACCTACGACGCGATTGTCGTTGGTTCTGGTATCAGCGGCGGTTGGGCTGCTAAAGAGCTAACAGAAAAAGGTCTCAAGGTATTGATGCTCGAGCGCGGCAAGCCGATCGAGCACGTTAAAGACTATATCAACACCCATAAAGCATTGTGGGATTACCCTCACCACGGCAAGCCAAGTATTGAGTTACAAAAGCAAGAGCCAGTAATGACTCGCGGTATTGGTTATCCGTTTAATGAAGTGACAGCGGGCGCATGGGCGAGCCATCAAACGTCTCCCTACGTCGAAAAAAATGGTTTTGACTGGTTTCGCGCCTACCAAATGGGTGGCCGTTCACTATTGTGGGGTCGTCAAAGTTACCGTTGGAATCGTCAGGACTTTATGGAAAACGCTAAAGACGGACACGGTGTTGATTGGCCGATCCGCTATGAAGATCTTGAGTCTTGGTATAGCTATGTAGAAAAATTTGCCGGTATTTCAGGTAATGCCGATGGTCTTGACGTTCTGCCAGATAGCGTCTTTGAGCCTGCCATGAACCTCAACGTAGTAGAGCGTGACGTAGCAGCTCGCATCAAGAAACACTATAAAGGTCAGCGCCACATGATCATCGGTCGTGTGGCACACATTACCCGCTCACGCCCAGAGCAGGGCCGTGTTCAGTGTCAATACCGTGACAAATGTTGGACGGGTTGTCCTTACGGTGGTTACTTCAGTACCCAATCAACCACGCTACCTGCCGCTGTCAAAACCGGTAACCTCACGGTGCGTCCATTCTCTATTGTGAAAGAGTTGATCTACGATAGAGATACCAAACGTGTTACCGGGGTTGAGATTATCGATGCAGAGACTAATCAAACCTATACCTTTAACAGCAAGATTGTGTTCTTAAACGCGTCTGCCCTGAACTCAGCTTGGGTATTAATGAATTCAGCCACTGACGTTTGGGAAGGTGGATTAGGAAGTAGTTCCGGTGAGCTTGGTCATAATGTTATGGATCATCACTACAAATTGGGTGCCACTGGAGATGTTGAGGGGTACCTCGATAGCTACTATTACGGCCGTCGCCCGACGGGTATTTATATTCCGCGTTTCACTAACTGGGGCTCAGATAAACGAGACTTCGTGCGCGGTTTTGGTTATCAAGGTGGCGCTACTCGTCAAAGCTTTAGTCGCAATGCGACGGGTGTTGGTGCAGGTCTTAAAGATGCACTAAGCCAACCAGGTGACTGGTCATTTAATCTAGTCGGTTTTGGTGAGATTTTGCCTGATCACCGCAACCGTGTTTACCTCAATCATGAGGTTAAGGATGCCTGGGGTCTACCTGTACTAGAAATGGACGCTATCATCCGCGACAACGAATACGCCATGCGTAAAGCCATGAAAGAAGAAGCTGTCGGTATGCTTGAGGCTGCCGGTCTTAAAAATGTTCAATCATGGGAGACTCCATACAATGTAGGCATGGGGATTCATGAGATGGGTACAGCCCGTATGGGTAACGATCCAAAGACATCTGTTCTCAACAAACATAACCAAGTCTGGGATGCGCCCAATGTCTTTGTTACTGACGGCGCATGTATGACGTCGTCGTCCTGCGTAAACCCATCTTTAACTTATATGGCCTTGACTGCGAGAGCTGCTGACTTCGCTGTCGAAGAACTAAAACGAGGTAATCTGTAATGGAACGCCGTGAATTATTAAAAATGATCGTTGCCGCCACCGGGATGGCAATGATTGGCAATTCGTTCGCGTGGGATGAATTGCCCGCCGCAACATCTTTCGCCCAATCAGGATTTAGCAAAGCAGATGCTGAGCTGATGGATGAATTGTTTGAAACTATATTGCCGCGTACTAACACTCCGGGTGCAAAAGATGCAGGTGTTACAGCTTTTGCGATTGGTTATGTGCGCGACTGTTACCTGCCTCAACAACAAGCCTTATTTGAAGCGGGTATCGCGGATATTGCAGAAAGAGCACAAGCGCAATTCGGTAAAGCGTTTACCGCACTAGATGACGCGACTCGTTTAAGCCTCGTTGAAAGTCTCGATAACGAGGCAACCGCCTTTAACAACGGCGAAAAAACAGCATGGACTGGCGAGGGGCAGGTCGAGAATGCGCCTCATTACTTCACGCTAATCAAACAATTAGCTATTTTTGGCTTCTTTACATCCAAGGTGGGCGGCGAGCAGGTGTTGCGTTGGGTGCCGGTACCTGGCAAATACGAAGATATTAAGTATACGCCAGGCGAGACATCTTTCTCTAACGTGTGGCCATAGAAGCTATCTGTGTTGTCAGAACTTTGTTGAATCCAAATTTTGTTTCACTCATTTACTAACTGTAAAATCGCTCACAAAATTTGGATTCGCCTCGCTCTGACTGCCTCGTTGACGCTTCTATGTTGATTCAGATTACTGAATTGTGGAAGGCGACTTAAAGCGGAGATGTTATCGCTCAATAAATTGAGCTCCAACGAATGGGCTACCAACATTGTGGGAGGCGCCTTTAAGCGGCGATGTTATTGAGTGGATCAATAACGATGATGGGTCATGGACATTGAGGAAGAAAAATGGAAACGAATCAGTGTGAGTATGCTGAAACTGCACTCGAACATTACATGAAGAAGTGTCTTCGACTAGAAGATGAAAATCGTGAATTGAAAAAACAAATTAAACAATTGCTTGATATATTGGAGGAGAGAAATGAGTAAGTT
>JALRIU010000162.1 GCA_023255355.1 Pseudomonadales bacterium
AATTGGTACCTCAACACTAGATTTGATTGCCCAACACCCTGATAGTTATCAGCTTTTTGCTGCAACAGCATTCAGTCAAATTGATAAGCTTGCTGAGATTGCGCATAAATTTTTGCCGCGCTATTTGGTTGTGCGTGATGACTCTTCAAGAAAAGCACTGGCCGAATTAGTAATAGGGCTTTCTTGTGAAATTTTGGTAGGTGAAGAAGGCTTGTGTCATGTCGCCAGTGCCGATGAAGTTGATATGGTTATGGCGGCTATTGTCGGTGCGGCTGGATTACTGCCGTGTTGGGCCGCAGTCAAAGCAGGTAAAGTCATATTGTTAGCCAATAAAGAAACCTTAGTGACTGCGGGGGGGTTGTTTATGTCCGCCGTTAAAGCGTCAGGGTCTTTATTATTGCCAATCGATAGCGAACACAATGCTATTTTTCAATGTATGCCCCAGGGGTTTTCGAGGGGATTAGCTGAGAATGGTATACGTAAAATTCATCTTACAGCATCTGGCGGTCCTTTTAGGACGTCAAGTTTGGCTGACCTGCAAGCAGTAACTCCGGCACAAGCGGTAGCCCATCCAAACTGGAGTATGGGGCAAAAGATTTCCGTCGATTCAGCGAGCATGATGAATAAAGGCTTGGAATTATTGGAGGCTTGCTGGTTATTTAATTGCCATTCTGATGATGTTGATATTGTTGTTCATCCTCAGTCTGTGATTCATTCAATGGTGGAATATGTCGATGGTTCGGTATTGGCGCAGTTAGGTAACCCTGATATGCGGACACCAATTGCACACGCCATGGCTTGGCCAAATCGTATCAGTGCTGGGGTTAAGCCGCTCAGTTTAATTGATATCGCAAAACTTGATTTCGAGGCGCCTGATTATGTTCGTTTTCCCTGCCTTCGACTCGCTCGGGAGGCGGCTGTTCGGCGAGGTTATTACAGTATTTATTTAAATGCTGCCAATGAGGTTGCTGTTCAAGCTTTTTTGGATGGCAAGCTTAGTTTTTTAGGTATCGCCCAGGTCATTGAGAAGACTCTCTCAAAAGCGGATAAGGGTGAACCAAGTGACATAGACGTTGTCAAAGATGCGGATTCTTTAGCACGTCGATTGACGCAAGAGGTTATTTAAACGATGGAGTTGCTTCAAACGATCTTGAGTATGATCGTTACGCTGGGTATTTTGGTTGCTTTTCATGAATACGGTCACTTTCAAGTGGCGCGATGGTGTGGAGTAAAAGTACTTCGTTTTAGTATCGGTTTTGGTACGCCATTGCTGCGCTGGTTTGACAAGCAGGGTACAGAATTTGTTATTGCTGCATTACCCTTGGGTGGCTATGTAAAAATGGTTGATGAGCGAGAAGGGGATGTAAATAGTAGTGATCTACCCTTTGCCTTCAATCGTCAGTCGGTCGGCAAACGTATTGCCATTGTTGCTGCCGGTCCTATAGCTAATTTTTTGCTCGCCATTTTGGTTTTCTGTGGTGTCTTTATGTCTGGGGTTACCGGCTTGGCACCGGTTGTAGGTGATGTGGTTGAAAATTCGCCTGCTGCTCGAGCGGAGCTTAATGTTGGGCATGAAATCCTTGCTATAGACAATGTTGCTACCAATACTTGGCAGGCAGTAAGTTTGCAGTTGATGCATCGGCTTGGTGAAACGGGTGAGATGCATGTTAAAACCAAGGAGCCTAATGGTCAGTCTGAATTGACAACGACTGTTTATTTGAACGAATGGTTGCTTGGCGAGGATGAGCCAGATTTGTTACGAGGCTTTGGGGTCATGCCTTTTCGTCCTGAGCTGCTGCCAATTGCCGGAGAGATTGTTTCTGGTGGTGCCGCTGATGCAGCAGGTTTTTTAAAGGGCGATCAAATTCTTAGTGCTGACGGTGAGTTAATCAATGATTGGATGGCATGGGTAGCATTTGTACAACAAAGGCCACAGCAATCTATTGATGTGACATTAGTGCGTGATGGCCAGCGAATAAGCTTACAGATAATTCCCGATGCTGTTCAAAACGATAAAGGTGAGACAGTTGGTCGAGTGGGTATGGGATTATTTCCGCCGGCTTGGCCTGAGGATATGATTAGAACGCTTCATTACGGCCCCATTGATGCGTTAGTTGCAGGCGTCGAAAGGACGTGGGAACTGAGTATTTTTACCCTTGGTTCTATAAAAAAAATGATTAATGGATTAATCTCACCAAAAAACTTGAGTGGACCCATAACCATTGCTAAAGTGGCGGGCGATTCAGCACGCTCAGGTGTAGAAGCTTACTTAAGCTTTTTGGCCTTGCTAAGTGTAAGTCTTGGTGTGCTCAACTTGTTACCCGTACCTGTACTAGATGGTGGACATCTTTTATTTTATAGCATCGAATGGCTCAAAGGTTCGCCAGTTTCTGATAAAATCCAGGGTCTAGCCTATCAATTTGGCATCGTTGTTGTGGTAAGCTTAATGATCTTTGCGTTTTACAACGATATAGTACGTTTATAATTTTTATTTGCTGTCTTTCAGCACCATGAATAAGGCTCTTAACGCCCAATGAAGTCAAGTATTTTAACGGCGATTGCAGCAGGAATTTTGCTCAGTCACCAAGCTAATGCGGAAAGTTTCCGCGTCGATGATATTCGCGTGGAAGGTTTGCAGCGCATTTCCTCTGGCGCGGTGTTCTCTGCCCTTAATGTAAGTGTTAATGATATTGTTGACGAAGCCGAATTGCGAAATTCTGTTCGTCGGTTATTTGCCTCTGGCAATTTTGATGACGTCAAAATTGGTCGTGAAGGCAATGTCTTGGTGGTTATTGTTGCAGAGCGTCCTTCGATTAATGAAATTAACATTGAAGGTAATAAGGCGATTGAGACAGAGAGCTTATTGGATAGCCTAAAAGGCGCAGGTCTTTCTCAAGGTGAGGTTTTTCAGCGCTCAACTTTGGAAGGCATGGAGATGGAGTTGCGTCGCCAATATGTTAGCCAAGGTCGCTATGATTCGTCTGTGCAGACTGAAGTTGTCGAGCAGCCTCGTAATCGTGTTGACGTAAATATCAATATCGATGAGGGTACGGCTGCCACAATTAGCCATATCAATATCGTCGGTAATACTGTTTTTGAAGATGAAGAACTGCTCAATTTATTTGAGCTCAATTCTACTGGATTCTGGTCCTTTATTTCTGGCGACGACAAATACGCTCGTGAAAAGCTTAAGAGCGATTTGGAGACCCTCGAGGCTTACTATAAAGACCGCGGCTATGTTGCCTTTAATATCGACTCAACCCAGGTTTCTATTACCCCGCAGATGGACGCAGTATATATCGCGATAAACATCTCTGAAGGCGTGAAGCACAAGGTTTCAGAAATCACTCTAGGCGGTGACCTGGTAGTGGATGAGAACGTACTGCGTTCTTTCATTGTCGTGCAAAAAGACCAATTGTTTTCACAAGCGTTGGTGACTGCTTCAGAAGAATACCTAACTAACATTTTGGGTAACGAGGGTTACCATTTCGCCAAGATTGAAGGTATTCCTGAAATCGATGAAGAAAATGAAACGGTAAAAATCAATTTCTTTATTGATCCAGGTGTTCGTACCTATGTTCGTCGTATCGAGTTCAAGGGTAATACCACTACTCAAGACGAAGTTATGCGCCGCGAGATGCGTCAACTTGAAGGTGCACCAGCAAATACCCAATCGATTGAGCACTCAAAGGTGCGTCTTGAGCGTTTAGGCTTCTTTAAAGAAGTTGAAGTGGAAACGACTGAAGTACCTGGTATCGATGACTTGATCGATATTGAATATACTGTTGAAGAGCAGCACTCCGGTAGTATCGGCGCAAGTATCGGTTATTCTCAAGGTGTTGGTATGATTGTGGGTGTGAACCTACAACAAAATAACTTCTTGGGTACCGGTCAGCAAATTGGTGTTGGTCTTAACAAGAGTGCTTTCCAAACAAGTTATAACTTTTCTTATACCGATCCTTATTATACCGAAGATGGTGTGAGCCGAGGTTTTAACCTGTTTTTCAGAGAGTTGGATTATGGCGAGATCAACGTCTCAAGTTATTCAACTAACTCTTATGGTCTTGGGGTTAATTTTGGCTACCCATTGAGTGAAATTGAGCGCGTGGGCGTCAGCTTTAACTATCGCAATACCGAAATTCAGACAGGTCAATATGCTGTACAAGAAATTCGTTCTACGCCTTTTGATCCTCGTGATTTTGGTACAGTCGAATACTTTTTCTCTGAGCCACGTATTACGCCACTGTTAGATGATAATGGGTTCGTGTTGCTTGATCCTGAGGGTAACCCAGTAGATCCAGGTAACAATGGTGTATTGTCTCCGGTGAGTGAACTCAGAGACAATCAGCTTTATTGGGAAACGCCTGAAGGTTTCATCGACCTTAATGGTGATATGTTTGATGACTTCATCTTGAACCTGAATTATATCAGGTCTACGCTGAACCGTGGCATCATGGCAACCCGTGGTGGACGTCATACTGTGGGACTTGAAATTGCCTTGCCTGGCAGCGACATGCAGTACTATAAGTTCACCTATAGCGGTGAGCAA
>JALRIU010000220.1 GCA_023255355.1 Pseudomonadales bacterium
GTTCTATGACGGGCAAGGCCTTATTTAAAGCGCTTAAAATCCTCTCAAGCTATATTAAACATTCCATCGATACGAATAATTCAGTATGGATCGCTCAAAAAGAAGGCCGCGCCAAAGATGGTCGTGATTTGACGGACCCAACTATTATCAAAATGTTTGATATGGGTCGGGCTAAAGGTGAAGATTTCTCGCAATACCTAGCATCATTGCATATTGTTCCCCTCTCAATTGCTTATGAGTGGGACCCATGCGACCTTATGAAAGCAAGGGAATTAGCGGCAAAACATGCCACCGGCTCTTATCAGAAAAAAGAAGGTGAAGATATTACCAGTATCGCCACTGGTATTTCGGGTTATAAAGGTCGTGTGCATCTACATTTTGGTGCCGAACTACTGGCAGGATTTAACGATCCCGTTGAGGTCGCCGCTGCCATTGATGCATCTATTGTTGGTAACTATCACCTATTTCACAGCAATTGGTTGGCGTATCAAAAATTATATGGCAGTGATGCCGATCACCTTTTTAAAGGCCAAACCATTAGTGCTCAAACCCATGCTGAAATGGATAAAAGGGTTAGCCAATGTCATCCTGATATGGTGCCCTTTTTATTACAACAGTATGCAAATCCAGTCGTTGCAAAATTAAAATTTGAGCGCGGAGAGGGACCCGCGTGAGTGCCCTCGATGAGGGATTGAAAGAAAAAATTCAAGCAGCGTATAGGCACATGCTCAACGCAAAAGACATGCGTCCACGCTACGGCCAGCGACTGATGATCGCTGAAATTACTCGAACGCTTGCAAATATCGAAACTGATAATGAAGGCATTCGCATCGGTGGCAAACATGTCTGTGTTATTGAAGCAGGCACTGGTACAGGCAAAACAATTGCTTATTTTCTTGCTGCCATTCCTGTCGCTCAAGCACTGGGCAAAAAATTAGTTGTATCGACTGCAACGGTGGCACTACAGGAACAAATTGTCTTTAAAGATCTTCCAGATATATTAAAGAACAGTGGTCTTGCTTTTGATTACACCTTAGCCAAGGGCCGCAGTCGGTATGTTTGTCTTTCAAAACTCGATCAAATTCTGCGCGAATTTGATGCAGAAAATAGTATTATCCCTCTCTATCCAGACGAAATGCCCCAAGTGAGCAATGAAGCAGTGGAGTTGTATCGGAAATTATTGGATGGTTTGGCGAGTCATTCGTGGGATGGTGACAGAGATGGTTGGTCTGCAACCATTGATGATGTTCATTGGCAGCCATTAACGTCAGATCGCAATCAGTGCTCTGCTAGAAAATGTCCACACATAGCAAATTGCAGTTTCTATCAAGCAAGAGAAGGATTAGATCGCGTTGATGTGATTGTCGCTAACCATGACTTAGTGCTTGCGGACTTGGCACTGGGTGGCGGTGCAATTCTTACAAACCCTGAGGATACAATATATATCTTTGACGAAGGGCATCATTTGCCCGATAAGACCCTAAGTCATTTTACTTATCATGCTCGTATAGATGTTTGCAAACGTTGGTTGGAACAAGCCGAAAAATCCCTGCAAAGCTTATTAAAAGATACCGGTGAAAGTGGTGAAATCCAACGTCAGGTGGCACGTATCAGTGGGCCTCTAGACGAATGTAAAGCCATGATGTCGCCTATGATGGTGTTAGTGGCTAGCATGTGTGAAAAAGCAGATGGAAATCGTTTGCGCCTACCTCATGGTAAGGTGCCTGATGCATTACAAGATATGGCCCAAGACTTAGAAGGTTTGTTTGAACGATCCGCTAGTGGTTTGCAGGAGATCGTTAAGGAGCTTAATGAGGCTCTAGAAGATCACCCAGATATTTTGCGAGAGGCCGCAGAAGCGTGGTATCCAGCAGTAGGTATGTTACAAGCGCGGGCCGAAAATTATGCAGCCCTTTGGGGTGAATATGCCTCTGATGAGCCAGAGGGAGAAACACCAAAGGCGCGCTGGATTACCATCGTCGAATCTCCTGCAGGCATCGATTTTGAATTATCTGCAAGCCCCATTTTAGCGTCTGAAAACCTTATGACTAACCTTTGGGACAGAGCATTTGGCGCAGTTGTTACTTCTGCCACAATGACCGCCTTGGGACGTTTTGATCGATTTATGATGCGCTCAGGTACACCTCAAGATGGTGTTTATAGTGTTGTTCCTAGTCCCTTTAACTATAAGTCGGCACTCTTAGAAGTTCCTCCAATGGCAGCTGAGCCTCAAGATAATGAGGCGCACAATGCGCTATTAGTTGATTTTATTCAGGCAATTAACCCAACAACGCTTGGTGTTCTAGTGCTGTTTTCTTCGTGGCGACAAATGCAAGATGTTTATCAATCCTTAGATTCAGTTGTTCGCGCTGAGGTTATGATGCAAGGCGACTATGCCAAGCACGAGATCTTGCGCCGGCATCGTGAAATGATCGATGCAAGACAGCGTAGCATCATTTTTGGCTTAGCAAGTTTTGCCGAAGGGGTCGATTTACCCGGCGACTATTGCAGCCATGTAGTGATTGCAAAAATCCCCTTTGCTGTGCCTGATGACCCTGTTGAAGCAGCGCTTGCTGAATGGGTGGAGAGCCGTGGTGGAAATGCGTTCATGGAAATATCTGTACCCGATGCTGCACTAAAATTAGTGCAAGCGGCAGGTCGTTTGCTGCGCACCGAATCTGATCAAGGTGTGATTAGTATCTTAGATAAACGTTTAGTAACAAGGCGTTACGGTCGCAGTATTTTAGATTCTTTGCCGCCTTTTAGGCGGCAAATCTCACACTAATTGAACTTTAAACTGGTAAAAAAGGTAGCGATTAGCTACCCATTTTATTACTGAATAACGCAGTCAACGCAATAACGTATTTGACCATTGCCATCGGTTTCTTTGACCAGTCCATGGATATCCGTCTCAAATCCCGGGAACCGATTATTAAAGTCACGTGCAAATTTCAAATATTTAACAATGGTATTATTAAAACGCTCGCCAGGAATTAACAAAGGAATACCTGGAGGGTAGGGTGTTAATAAAATCGAAGTTACCCGTCCCTCTAAATCATCAATCTCAACCCGTTCGATCTCACGATGTGCCATTTTGGCAAAGGCATCGGCTGGTTTCATCGCTGGAATCATTTCAGAGGTATACATTTCAGTAGTTAGCTTCGGAATATTATGCTCACGATAAACGTCGTGGATGCTTTCACATAGATCACGCAGACCTACGCGTTCGTAGCGAGGATGTTTCTGAATGAACTTAGGCATGATTCGCCAAAGAGGGCGGTTGTCATCATAGTCTTGTTTGAACTGCTGTAGTTCAGTCACCATGGTATTCCAACGGCCTTTAGTGATACCGATGGTGAACATGATAAAGAACGAATACAGCCCTGTTTTTTCAACTACGACGCCGTGCTCAGCTAGATAACGTGTAACAACGCCCGCTGGAATACCCCAATCTTCAACGCTGCCATCGACTGCAAGCCCTGGTGTAATTACCGTGGCTTTAATGGGGTCAAGCATGTTGAAGCCCTCGGCTAAATTGCCGAAACCATGCCATTCTTCGTTGGCTTTCAGGACCCAATCAGATTGGTCACCCATACCTTCATCGGCAAGTGCATCTTGCCCCCATACTTTGAACCACCATGAATCACCAAATTCTTCATCAACTTTACGCATCGCTCTGCGGAAGTCGAGTGCTTCAAAAATCGATTCTTCCACTAAAGCGGTACCGCCAGGAGGTTCCATCATCGCAGCTGCAACATCACAAGAAGCGATAATTGCGTATTGCGGACTCGTGGACGTATGCATTAAAAATGCTTCGTTAAAAATATCTCTATCGAGCTCATTTTTGACACTGTTTTGTACAAGAATTTGGCTGGCCTGTGATAAGCCCGCAAGTAATTTATGTGTCGACTGAGTAGAGAAAATCATAGATTCTTCACAGCGTTTGCGACCTTCACCGATGGCGTGATAATCACCATAAAAGTCATGGAACGCAGCGTGTGGTAACCATGCCTCGTCAAAGTGAAGCGTATCAATCTTGCCATCTAGCATGTCTTTAATAGTTTCCACGTTATAGAGCACCCCATCATAGGTGCTCTGGGTGATAGTCATAATACGTGGACGACCAGTGGCTTCACTTGCAAATGGATTACTAGCAATTTTTTTCTCGATGTTTTCCCATTCAAACTCTGATTGTGGAATAGGGCCAATAATGCCGTAATGGTTACGGGTAGGCATTAAGAAAACAGGGATGGCACCATTCATCATAATGGCGTGTAATATCGATTTATGACAGTTACGATCGACGACGACGATATCGCCAGGGGCAACAGTAGAGTGCCAAACAATTTTGTTGGATGTTGAAGTCCCGTTGGTAACAAAGAACAGGTGATCGCAATGAGAGATACGCGCTGCATTTCGTTCAGAGGCGGCTACTGGACCAGTATGATCTAAAAGTTGTCCAAGCTCTTCTACCGCATTACAGACGTCGGCGCGGAGCATGTTCTCGCCAAAAAATTGGTGGAACATTTGTCCCACGGGGCTCTTCAAAAAGGCTACTCCGCCAGAGTGGCCGGGGCAATGCCATGAGTATGAACTATCCGAGGCATAGTGTGTTAGTGCGCGGAAAAATGGTGGCGCTAACGAATCCATGTAATTTCTGGCTTCGCGAGTAATATATCGCGCCACAAATTCTGGCGTGTCTTCAAATAAGTGAATAAAACCATGCAGCTCTCGCAAAACGTCATTAGGTATATGACGAGAAGTTTTGGTTTCACCATATAAGAAGATGGGGATGTAGGTATTGCGGAAACGAATTTCCTGAACAAAAGCCCTAAGTTGATCTATAGCTAATTCGCCATCCTCAGGAGAGAGAAATTGTTCATCATCGATGGACAGGATAAATGAGGATGCTCTCGACTGTTGTTGGGCAAATGAAGAAACATCACCAAAGCTTGTAACGGCTATAACTTCGATACCCTCGGCTTCTATCGCAGTAGCAAGGGCGCGAACCCCAGTGCCGCTAGCATTTTCTGAACGAAAGTCTTCATCAACGATAATGATAGGAAAACGAAATCGCATGGATACACCCTATAAAGCAAGAAATATCTGCGAGTATAAGCCCAAAATAATTTATGGCCTACAAATGATTTAACTAAAACCCTAAAAAATTAGATTTGATTGTGTTAATCAAAAAAATTAATAAAGCTAGGCATTCTTGATAAGTGAATGAAGCTAAGAGGACTTATTAAATGAGGGTTACGAGTTTCTAAAGGACTCGCTTTGTCCTGAGGCCATGGCAACATCAACATCTTCAATTGTGGCATTGTGGACTCGGTTTTTGCCATCCATTTTGGCGCTATAAAGCGCTTGATCAGCGAACTGTAGCAATATGTCAGTGGCATTCTTGCTGCTTAAGGCCACGCTTGCACTGACTCCAGCACTGACCGTCACAGCCATTTCACCATGTCTATTGCGAATTATTTTTTTAGCGACTTCTTGTCGAACTCTCTCAGCAAGATGGATGCCTTGTTCTAATGTCGACATGGGTAACAGAATGGCGAATTCTTCACCGCCAATGCGGGCGCAAATATCATGCTCGCGTTTACATTGTGTAATGATTGCCGCTATTTTTTTTATGACCTCGTCGCCGCTATCGTGACCGTGAGTGTCATTGATGTTTTTAAAATCATCGATATCAAAAATAATGATAGATATGCTTTCACGCTTGCGGCGAGCCAACGAGATTGCCGTTTCGGCAAATTCAAAAAAAGCTCGACGATTATGTATATCTGTCAAGAAATCCTTTCTTGCTTGATCCTCTGCATTTATTCGACTGAGTTCTATGGTGTCATTTAATTGGTGAAGGCGGCGGATATAGATTGAGGTAATAATAAACAGCAATATGAGCGATATTATGAGTGTTTTGAAGAACTCTTCGTGAGCTATCCAAAACGGTAGTGGGGTATTGATGGTAATCGTATTTTCGTCAATCGAAGACGTCAATAAATCGAATTTTACCATGGCTTTATAGTCAACCATTTTATTGGCGGGTGTTACATCTAAGCTGGGTGATCTCCCCTGATGAATAGCAAGTGCTTGGGCGGCTAATGCCTGTGCTACTAGTCTGGGTTGTTCCATAAAACCACCAACTAAGCCAGTTTCTAAAAATACTGACCAAAAACTATAGATGGGTGCAGTACTGGCTTCTACCATTTCTTTAATGACTTGCATTGGAAAATAATGTGTACCGTTCTTGTCTGAAAAAACGGGTGCATAGAGCACTGCACTGCTTGCAGGCAGAATGGCTAGCTCATGAGTAATTACACTGAGAGGTTCATTGATAAATGTTTTGAGCGTAATATCTTGTTCTATAGCTATGGCCTCTTTTAAGTATTTGATGAGCTTGTTATTAACTGAAGAGTCAGAGGCCACATACACAATTTCTGTGATATTTGGATTGTGATCCAGAGCTAGTTGTAATGTCTTATATGCTAATTGTTTAAAGTTTTTTTGCAGGATATGAGTATTGGCTTTATCAGAAACATTGTTTTCTGATTGTAGAA
>JALRIU010000293.1 GCA_023255355.1 Pseudomonadales bacterium
AGGCCATTTTAGCTGCGTTGGCTGAGTTGCAATGCACTGATGACTTCCAATCGATCGGGATATGGGGGGCGTCTGGCAGTGGTCGTAGTCATTTGTTGCAAGCGGCAGTGCAAAAAGCGGAAACAAACGGCTGTAGCGCAATTTTCTTGCCTGGTTCAGAATTGGTTGCCATGGACCCTGCCGGACTATTACAGGGTTTGGCTGAATTCGACGTGGTCGTAATCGATGATATTGATCATCTATTAAACAATGCTAGCTGGGAACTTGCCTTATTTGAGTTTTACAACCGTCTTCACGACAACGGTAATATTTTAGTGTTTTCTTGTGCTGCGCCCGTGGCTGAATTAACGATCCAGCTTGCCGACCTTGCGTCACGATTAGCCTGGGGAACGCTTTATCATTTACCAAAGTTGAATGACCAACAAAAATTAGCGGCGCTGCAATTGCGTGCCCATAGTCGCGGTATGTTAATGAGCGACGAGGTCGCTAAGTTCATTATGTCGCGTAGTTCTCGCGATTTTGCGCAATTGATCGATGTCTTAGATCAGTTAGATAAGGCGAGCATTAAGGCGCAGAGAAAGCTATCAGTGCCGTTTGTAAAAACGATTTGTCATTGGTAATTGGCTAATATCTCTTTTTAAACTTTGCGTTAATCCCAATATAAACGATAATTAGCGTTTTCCTACTGTGTCCCACTCAAGGTCTCATTCATGCAAACATTGTTAGCATCTGTTATCTCACTTTTTGTGAGTTTGCTGTTTGTGAATGCAGGCAACTCATACCTGTTAACTTTGATAGGTGTTCAATTAGGTCTTAACCACGTGCCCCCCATGGACGTGGGTTATATTATGAGTAGCTATGCTGTAGGCTTTGTAACAGGCACGCTATTTACTCCGGCCTTACTAAAAAAAGTAGGCCATATTCGAGCATTTTCTGCGCTTGCCAGTGTGACTGGCATGGCGGCTATAAGTTACCCGTTTTCTGACACCATGCTTTTTTGGTGTTTGCTCAGAGCGGTGGGCGGATTTGTGGTAGCCGGTCTTTTTGTGGTGATTGAGAGCTGGGTAAGTTCGATTGCCAGCAATGAAAACCGCTCTAAGATCTTCGCTATTTATTTAGTCGCTGCTTACAGTGCTTCTGCGCTTGGACAATTGGCGATTGGTTACGCCAGCGAGCAGGGGGTGTATTTTGCGTTTGCCCTAGCAGGCTTGCTTATCTTCTCTTCGATAATTCCGTTGTCAATCTCAAGCAGAAATTCACCATCAGTCGAAAACTCAACCTCGATGAGTCCGTTTCGATTAGCCCGCAGAGCACTGCTTGGATTAGTTGGCGCCGTATTGGGTGGCATGCTACTGAGTAGTTTCTATGGGTTGGTGCCTTTGTATGGTTCGTTATCTGAGATGACCCCAGAAGACATCGGTAGTTTAATGTTTAGTGCGGTGGTTGCCGCCATGGTATCGGCTTGGCCCATTGGCTGGCTGTCGGATCGTATTCCTCGGAGTACCGTTTTGGTCGGTGTTCTCCTTGCTGGTACGGGTGCTGCCATTGTGGTGTATCTACTTGGGCATTACATACCGTCACTAATC
Source organism: Pseudomonadales bacterium (assembly GCA_023255355.1). Lineage (GTDB taxonomy): Bacteria > Pseudomonadota > Gammaproteobacteria > Pseudomonadales > JAHEIH01 > JAHEIH01. The sequence goes on from JALRIU010000293.1 coordinate 1,587, forward strand.
TATATTTGTATTCCGGTAATTATGGCTAGTTTTGCTGCGATCTATTCAATTTCTGTTGCGATCACGAATGATCTTGTCGAAAACGAGGAGCGTATTGCAGCATCCTCTACCTTGCTGATGGGGTACGGTGTAGGCAGTATTATTGGCCCTATTGGGGGTTCTTGGTTGATGGAGTCAATGAGTGCAGATGCGTTGTTTCTTGGCTTTGCATGCGTGACGAGCTTTTTGATTGTCTTCGCCACCTACCGTCAGTTCAAACAGTCGCCAATCCCGGTGGAATTACAAGATCAATTTGTTCCTACGATTCCTGAAGTCCAGGTCAATGGCGACATCAATTCACCGGGTGTCGTGGCGGAAGATGAGCCGCAAAACCCAGTCAACAAAGCTGACACTAATTAAAGTTTGTGAGCGTGTTTTTCTGCGCAACCGTGATCACAAACATGATTTGTGTGGTATGTGTCGTCAGAAAGATCCATATCAATCGGCTTAGTTTTACCACTAAAACTGTTGATGACCTCGCGGCGATAATCCTTGCCTTCTAATACCTTATAGGCCCCGCCATTGATAAAGATATCCACCATGTCTTGGTCAAGGTGTCCGTCTTTCGCTTCCAAATTTAATATTTTAAAGGCGCCTTCTATCGGCATTGCCTTTTTATAAGGGCGGTCAGATGCGGTAAGTGCATCGAAAATATCAGCAATGGTCATCAGCTTAGAGCCTAGCGGGATTTCTAAATCGCTTTTGCCAGCAGGGTACCCAGAACCATTCAGTTTTTCGTGGTGTGCCCCAGCGATATCAGGGATGCGCGACAGTTCCGGAGTCCATGGTATCAATTTTAAGAAGTTAGCGGTGTGAATCGCATGGGATTCGATCTCAGCGCGTTCTTGCTCGGTGAGACTGCCCTTGCGAATCGACAGAGCTGCGCGCTCATCTTCAGTGATGATAAAGTTGGGCATATCTTCGTCGTCTGAATCAAACGGATATTTTGCGATTTGTTGCAGGTACTCAAAGCTTCCCTCAGGCAAAATACTGGGTTGGTTAGCCTGCAAAATAGCGCGCAAGAATTCGTCTAGTTTATCGATCTCTTTTTGAATACGGGCTAACACCATATCTTTATTAGCAAGATTGCCGCTTTGAATGATTTCTTCAAGTGCTTTGCGTTTAAGCCTTTCCTGGGTGAAACGGATGCGATTTCTAATATCCTCAAATCCGCCGTCGGGAAGTTTTTTAGACTTCACCAGTACGCTTTCACGAACGCCTACTTTGCCAAAGTCATGCAGTAACGAGGCATAGCGTAATTCACGCATTTCATCATCGTTAATTCTGAGGTTTTTGAACCGTGGCACATTGGATTGTGGTAATAATCTGGCGAGTTCACAGGTTAAATCAGCAACCCGGAATGAATGACCACTGGTGGTCGGATCACGTTGTTCGATGGCGGTTACTGAAGCCCGAACAAAGCCAGAGAAAAGATGGTTAATGCTCTCAATAAGTTCATGGTTTTCAAGGGCGACCGCAGATTGACTCGTTAAGGCCCGCAATGCCTGACGGGTGCTTTCGTCAAAAGGCATCGTTTCACGCATGGTTTGTGTTTCGGAACGAAGCAATACCTCGCGGTTGCGTTTACGGTTCAAAAACTGCAAAACCCCCATGACATCATTACGGTGGTTTTTAATAGGTACAGTCAGAACGGAACGTGTTCGATAGCCATTTTTCAAATCGAAATCACGGTTAAATTGGTAGGGCACTGAATTATCGAGGGAATACACATCGTCAATGCAAAGCTCAACACCAAAAATAGCGCTATAGCCAGAAATGGATTGCTTGTTCAGTGGAAAACGCATCTCTTTAAAATCGAGATGGATAGAATCATTTTTGGTTAATTTAAACGCGAGCTGAGGATTTTTGGGGTCGCTGTCATCAATCAAAAAGAGCGAGGCCGCATCGCAACAGGCAATATTCTGTGCCTCGGTTAAAATTTTATCCAACAGGCGGCTAAGGCTTTTTTCTGCCGAAAGGGCAATCCCAATATCGGTCAGCATTTTGACGTGGTTTTCTTTTTGGTTAAGTAAACGCTGGGTTTCGGCGCTGCGTTTGCGTAGGGCCCACTGTTGGCAGGCCAGTCTTAAAATAGAAATTGCGGCATTTTCGTCGGTATTTTCAGGTATAACAATAAGCTTGTCATCAGCGTCGCCCTTACTAGTAATAACGGTGGCTAGCAGAGCACTTTGTTTCCATTTTTCTAATGGTGCAGTGGCTAACATGGCGTCATCAAGAATGACACAAGCTGGTTTAATAGCGAATAATTGTTCAGGCGATTGGACATGAATACACTGCAAACCCTTTTCACGAAGTTTACTGTGCAATGATTTGTTACCGAATTCAGCGCCGTGCGCGATCGAAAACATAGATGCCTCATAAAAAAATATATCTCTATAGTTATAGTCATTGATCGCATAAATTGCCTTGGTTTTTTCATTTTTTGAGGATAATTTCAATAACAAATACTTATAAAAAAGGCATCCTTAGAAGAATTTATATAAAATTGCTTCAAACAAAATTTTGAGGAACTGAAAATGACTAACAAAACCACAGAAATTGAAGCGGCAGTTTTTCGTCGCTTGCTCGAGCACCTAGACAGCCGCAAAGATGTACAAAATATTGATTTAATGAATCTGGCAGGATTTTGCCGTAACTGCCTATCAAAATGGTACGTTGCTGCCGCTGCAGAGCGCGATGAAACGATTGACTACGAAACAGCCCGCGAACTTGTTTACGGCATGCCCTACAGCGAATGGAAGGATAAATATCAGCTAGAGGCAACGGCTGAGCAAATGGCAGCGTTTAATAAGAAATAAGGGGGTTAGTGCTGAGTACTGGGTGCTGAGTACTCAGTACTTTAAAACAAAGTTGGAACAATTTGTGCATTCTATTTACCAATATCAATCCACCGAGGATGCTGGCAATGAATGCACATGTGAATCCAAAAATGAACGCGGACAATATTAAACGTTTGGTTCGCTCTGAAATTGATTTAGCCAATCAGCTGCAAGAGCTTTTACAAAAAGAAAACGATGTCCTTAGCCATCGCTCCTATAACGAGCTACCATCTATTACTGAGACTAAAATGCTGTTAGTCGAACAATTAGAGCGCCAGGCAGGTGAGCGTAGCCAATACGTTAAGGCTTTTGGTGTGAAAGACGAGCAAGCCCTCAATGATTTTATGGACGATAGCGATCAAGAGTTGAGTGCGTGTTGGAGCGAGTTAAAGTATGAGCTCGATATGTGTAAACGAATCAACCGTATCAATGAGTTGGTGGTAAGTCGTTCATTAAAAGCCACCCAGCGCGTTCTCAATATTATTCGTGGCGGTGCTGCAGAGCAGGATCTCTACGGTAAACAGGGAAATAAACTCAAAGCGCGTGCCGTTGGTAGTTATTTAAGCGTCTGATTCGCTTCAATTTACAGGGAGTTGGCTGCTATAATCCCGCCACCTCCCCGTAGTTCAATGGATAGAACGAGGCCCTCCTAAGGCTTAGATGTAGGTTCGATTCCTACCGGGGAGGCCATCAATTTTGTAACGTCTTAGTCTCAATTACCCATTTACAAAACCTATTGCCAAAAAAAAGGGCGCCGAAGCACCCTAGAAAATCCAATCAGGAATTATTCCATGATCAACTGTAGCGCAATACTCTGGGTATTTATCTCAACTTCACCATCAGCAATTTTTTGACGAAGTTCAGCCACCCTCTCGCTGTTGACCTCTGGCGTATCATCAATCGCAGCCTTAACTTTAGCGAGCTGCTTTGCTTCGATACTGAGTTCTACGCTATCGTTAGGAACATTAACAATAGTATCTTCAGATGATGTGCGAGCTGCTGGTTCATTGGTTACCGTGCTGGTTCGATTGTCTCGAACGACCGGTGAACCGACCGAATTATTAATAGTATTTGACATTTTGCACCTATCCTCCCCAACGGGGTCAATTACCCCAAATGGGATTAAAAAACTTTTACAACTTTACTGTCGGCAGACTTTAAA
>JALRIU010000331.1 GCA_023255355.1 Pseudomonadales bacterium
ATTTGGACCACTCAGGCGGATAAAGCCGATTGGATTTTCACCTTGGTGAGAACGGATCCTGATGTACCTAAGCAGCAAGGTATTAGCTTCTTGCTAATCGATATGGCAACAGAGGGTGTATCGACAACACCCATCAAATTAATCAGTGGTGAATCTGAATTTTGTCAGACCTTTTTCGATGATGTGAAAGTGCCAATGGAAAATATCATTGGCGGCTTAAATAATGGCTGGTCAGTAGCCAAAGAACTGCTTAAGCATGAACGTAAACTCCTAGCCAATATGGAAAGCATGGTGCAACAAGAGGACGTCAGCACCTATGAACTCGCTAAACAATATTGCAAAACCGATGCTAATGGCAAAATTTCTGATAGCAGCATTCGAGCTAAATTGATAGATAACATGATGAATGCCAAAGCGCTTGAGTCTTTGGGTGAGCGCATGTTCTGGGAGGGCAAGGCCGGTATTCGTGATAGTCACCTACCATTACTGATCAAATATTTAGGTACCAAAGAACTGCAATCAAAGGATGAGTTATTAATCAGTATTTTGGGCAACAGAGGCCTCAGCTGGGAGGACGATGATGCTAGCCATATTGAAAAATCGGTTACCCAAAACTGGGCGTTTGATAAAGCCCACACCATTGCCGGTGGAACCTCAGAAATCCAATTAAATATTATCGCCAAGCGCGCGCTTGGCCTACCTGCTAAATAAGGGACGCCAACATGCTATTGAATGAAGAACAACGTCTTTTACAGCAGACGATTAAAGAATTTCTCGACGATAACTCACCGGTCGAAAACATCCGTACCTTACGTGACAATCCACTGCCAAAGGGTTACGACGAACAGCTATGGCAACAGATGGTTGAATTAGGAGTCAGCGGTTTGGGCTGCAGCGAAGTCTATGGCGGCTTTGGTTTTGGGGCTATTGGTCTTGGCGCCATTATGGAAGAAATGGGGAAACATTTAACCGCCAGCCCACTCTTTAGCACCGTCGTCATGGCCAGTAATATTTTTGAATGCTGTGGCAGCGATGCACAAAAAGAACAATGGCTTTCAGCCATAGCTAGTGGCAGCGAAACCTTTGCTGTTGCCATCGAAGAAGATAATCATTTTGCCCCATTAAATACTGAGCTCACTTTACATAACGGTCGACTAACTGGCAAAAAAGTCTTTGTCATGGAAGCGAGCGGCGCTCAGCACTTTTTGGTGCTCATTCGGTTAGCAGGTCTTTCCGGGGAATCCGAAGGTCTCGCCTGGGCGCTCTTAGATCGTGATTGCGATGGCCTAATTATAAAACGTCACCACATGATGGATGGCCGTGATATGTGCAGCTTATCTTTCGATAACGTTGCGGTGTCTTCAAAGCAACTCCTCAATGATGGCAAGTCATCTTGGCAAGATATTGCGCTTGCGTTAGACAAGTCGACCATCATGCTTGCCGCAGAAATGCTAGGTGGCTCTCGAGAATTACTCAACCGTACCGTGGGCTATCTCTGTGAAAGGGAACAATTTGATGTAAAAATTGGTACTTTCCAGGCTCTACAGCACCGCTGTGCACAAATGTTATGTCAACTAGAACTCGCGCAAAGTGCACTCCAAAAAGCACTCAGCATGATGGATCATGGCGCTAAAGATCTCACAACGCTCGCCAGTCAAGTAAAGTATATGGCCAACGATTGTTATAAGCATATCAGCAACGAAGCTGTGCAAATGCACGGCGGCATGGGTATCACTGATGAATTGGAGATCGGCCTCTTTTTAAAACGTGCACGAGTTTGCATACAAATGCTCGGTGATAGTAGCTACCACAGTGATCGCTTTGCCACTGCCCACGGCTTTTAAATGCAAAAATTTCAATATTTTTTTAACGATACTGCGCTATCCGAAAGCCAGCTGTCAGAGCTTAAGGCCTATTTGCTCGATAATAGGGTGAAAAGAGCGCAAATTGCTGTTACGCATACAACTTTGCATGACGTCGCTAAATCTTGGCAACAGGTCAATCAGCCCCCAGCTATTTGGGGGTTGTTAAACTTATGGACTGAAACTACAACGCCAATTGAATTATCCAAGCTACTGGATATTTCTCATAGCTCGGTCGTGACAGAAAATGTCGTCATGCCCTATAAAGATCAAAAAGGAATTACCCCTATCGAAGGATCTTTACAGGTCGCCACGTTCAAGTTCAATCAACAACAAAGCCATGATGAACACCTAAACTACTGGCGCAACGAACACGCAGCTATCGCCTGCGACTTACAGACGACGGTTGCCTATACACAAAACTACGTTGCCGCAGATAATATTGATGCCGTGGTTGAGGAATTATTTCCGGTCGCCGCGCTAACTAATCCGCTTCTTTACTTTGCAGCCGAAGATAAACAACAGCTTAAAGCCAATATGGCAACGCTCATTGCCAGCTCAAATAAATTCATCGATATGTCGAGCCTTAATGTGAGCCATTTACAAGCCTATCAACTTATTTAAACAAGGGAACTACAATGTCAGTTGAACAATTTCTTACCGAAAAAGTCGCTATTATAACTGGCGCAGGTCAAGGTATCGGTCGAGGCATTGCCATGGCGCTCGCAAAGCGCGGTGCTAACGTCGTTGCCGTTGGAAGAACGGTCGAGAAATGCGAAGAAACTTGCCAAATGATCAAAGAAGCCACAGGCCTGAAAGCTATTGCTGTACAGTGTGATGTTTCTGAACTCGACACACTAGAATCCGTTATTACTCAAACCATTGAAACATTTGGTCGAATCGATATCTTGGTTAATAACGCTGTTCAAGCCTCAATTGGCCCTCTGCTCGATCAAAAAATGGAAAACGTAGAAAAAGCATTTAAAGTTGGTCCTTTTGCGACACTTAAGATGATGCAGTTATGCTACCCCTACTTAAAAATTCGAGGCGGAAGTATTATCAATATGGCCAGTTCAGCTGCAAAACGCTGGGACATGAAGCATTATGGCATTTACGCTGCTGAAAAAGATGCCATACGAGCGCTAACACGAACAGCTGCCAATGAATGGGGCGCAGACAATATAAGAGCTAACAATATTCTGCCACACGCCAAATCTCCAGCGCTTGAAAAATGGATGAAATATCGCCCTGAAGAAGCAGCCGAATTTATTAAAGGCATTCCGCTACAAAGGGTCGGCGACTGTGAAGAGGATATAGGAAAATTTGTCGCACAATTGTGTGGCCCAGAAAGTACCTACATCAGCGGGCAAAGTATTGCGTTAGATGGTGGTCAAGCTTACATGAACTGATATGATATAGGCGTTTAAACACTATTTTATAAAGGCTTTGCTAATCTATGTCTGCTAAACCAACCAACTATGATGAGTACTTTGCAGGTCAATCTGAGCTAGCTCAGACACGTTTAACTGAGTTGGTTGCCTGTTTAAAAAATGAAGTACCTAACGGTATCGTGCAACTCAAATGGGGAAAACCCGCTCTAGTGACCGACAATATCGTGTGTGTATTTGCCACCTTTAAAAAACATATCAGTCTGCACCCTACACCGTCGATTATTTCTCATTTTGCAGACGAGCTGAGCCAATACACAACATCAGGCAACACGGTGCAATTTCCACTTGATAACCCGCTTCCGATTGAGCTGATCCATACCATGATTAAACGTCGACACTATGAACAAACCCAGTTAGACATGGGGTGGAAGTAAGCACCGACGTCTAAACTTATTTGTCACCCCGATACTCTGCCTCACTAACAGCGTTCAACCATACTACCGCCTCGCCATCGACAGGCTCGCTGATGGCGATATGACTCATACTTGTTTCAAAACCGCCGCCATGCCAATGCTCAACAAAAGGGGGCGTCCAAACAACATCACCCGCTTTAACCGTCTGAACGGATTGTCCTTTAGATTGCACCCTACCTTCGCCACTGGTAATGATGAGCATTTGACCTGCAGGATGATAATGCCAATTCGTATGTGCTAACGCATCAAACGTCACCATAGCTCCGCGATAATCTGAAACGGGCGAGCCAAAACGCGAACTTACCATAGCTCGCCCTGTAAAATGCGATGTTGGCCCCTGCACTGGTTCACTAGGCTGAGTTACGTTTAGCGCTAATGAAAGGTCAACCTCTAAATCG
>JALRIU010000083.1 GCA_023255355.1 Pseudomonadales bacterium
ACTGCATTTTCTACCCCCATAGATCGTGAAGATATTTATCGTGCCATTATGGCTTTGGACTTCATCATCACTCACTGTAAAAGCACTGTAAATGAAATGGTTGACTTGCAAATTGAACCGGATGAAGCCATGCAAAAAATAACGCAAGAACTCTTGCTAGGTTGTCGTGCCTTGGAAACTGGCTTTAAAATGCTCAGTAAAGACCCGCTACAAACTGAGCAGCAGGCTTCTATTGCGCGTCGTTCTCACCGCAATATCCAGCGCCTTTATCGGAGCAGTTTGGCGCAACTTTTTCAGGGTGAGGTTTCAACAGCAATGCTCAGTAAGCGTGAAATTTATCATCATCTTATGGATGGCTCTAAGCATTTATACAGTGCGGCTAATGTCATGCAGGATATTATGGTTAAATTAGTCTAACTGCTTGTCATATTGATCCTTTTAGGTTTGTAGTTCACCCCATTTTATGGGAAGTTATTCTCCATAATAGAAGGATTGAATTATGCTAAAACTTCATTTTTTAATTGTGACCTTGGTCATTTTTTTGTCGGGCTGTTCTGCCTCGACACCTGCTAATTTTTCGGTAACCGATAGTGGTGTGATTGTGCTCCCCAAACAGGGTAGCACCAAAGAAATAAAGGTTTCAGTCCACGCTGACGGCATTTTTCATGTCATTGCCAGTGATCAAGTTGGTAAAGTTGTTCCAGACAGCTTAATGGTGATTGATCAACCAGTGGTTAAAGGTTGGGAATATCGCGTACAAGGCAATGATCTGTTGATCACGACATCACAGAGTACCGCGATCATAAACCTCAATGATGGGCAAATGCGTTTCTTGGATGCTGCGGGTCAACCACTTCTTCAGCAATCAGGGCAGCCAGTTTTTAAATCTATTGACGTTGACGGTCGTCCATTTGTGCAGGTGAGTCAACAATTTAACCAAAATAGCCAAGAAAGTTTTTATGGTCTTGGGCAGCATCAAAATGGCCAGATGGATTACAACGGCGAAGATATAGAACTCCTCCAGCATAATGTCGATATTGGTATTCCCATGGTTCTTTCGAACAAGGGTTATGGTGTTCTTTGGGATAACAATGGTATAAGCCGGTTTGGTAATCCTGAACCCTATCGTCTCGTTGGTGATGGCTTGGCTGTTAATTTCGCAGGTACAAGCGGTTGGCAGGCTGACTATTTTCTCGGCGATAAGCTTGTTGTATCACGTAATGAATCGACAATTAATTACCAATATATCCGTGACCACGCACAATGGCCGGCTGAGGCCGTGGCTGCAACTGAAGCTGCAGACTCTGGCCAAAATACTGCCGGTAATGCCCTGCAAACACAGCGCGTTATTTGGCGTGGTGATGTAACGCCAGATGCAAGTGGGGTATGGAAATTTCAGCTCTATGGCTCGAGCTATTTTAAACTTTACGCGGATGACCAATTGGTCCTCGACCGTTGGCGGCAAAATTGGAACCCTTGGTATCATAATTTTGAACTAGACATGCAAAAAGGTCAGCCAGTTCGTTTAAGGCTTGAATGGGAGCCAAATGCGGGTTATATGTCATTGCATTACAATCGTCCAATGCCGCAAGAAGATAGACACTCGTTGTGGCTGACATCCGATGTTGCTCATGCGGTAAATTATTATTTCATTCCCGGCAATACTATGGATGAGGTGTTAGCAGGTTATCGACATCTCACCGGCAAGGCCGTTCTAATGCCTAAATGGGCTTATGGTTTTTGGCAAAGTCGACAACGTTACCATACTCAACAAGAATTACTCGATGTCGTAAGACAATACCGCGCAGAGAAAATCCCGCTCGATAATATCGTGCAAGATTGGTTCTATTGGGAAGAAGACCAGTGGGGAAGTCATGAGTTTGATGCCAGCCGTTTTCCTGACCCCAAGGGGATGATTGACGAGGTACATGATCTCAACGCTCGCTTCATGATTTCAGTTTGGCCAAAGTTTTATCCGAATACGGATAACTTTAAAGCATTTCAAGACAAAGGTTATTTCTACAGTGGCAACCTTGATGTGCATGAAAAAGATTGGGTTGGGCCTGGTTACGAAAACACTGATTACGACCCCTATGTTCCTGAAGCAAGAAAGCTCTACTGGCAGCAAATGAAAGATCGTTTACATGTTTTGGGCGTTGATGCTTGGTGGATGGATGCAACTGAACCTGATATTCATTCGAACCTTTCATTAGAACAACGTGCTGAACGCATGGGCCCAAATGCCTTGGGGCCAGGGGCTGAATACTTTAATAGTTTTCCACTCGTTCACGGTGAGGGTGTCTATGATGGATTGCGCGAAGCTCAGCCGGATAAACGTCCATTTATTTTGACACGTGCAGGCTGGGGCGGCATTCAACGCGCAGGCTCTGCTTTATGGAGTGGTGATATTGTCTCGCGCTGGGATGATATGGCCGCTCAAGTGGCTGCTGGGGTTAATTTATCGATGTCTGGGATTCCTAATTGGACCTTTGATATCGGTGGGTTCTCACTAGAGGAACGTTACGAAAAAGGTGAATCAGAACACCTTGATGAATGGCGTGAACTCAATCTTAGATGGTTCCAGTTTGGTGCGTTTGTGCCCTTGTTCAGAAGCCATGGGGAATATCCGTTTAGAGAGGTATTCAATATTTCTCCAGCGGGCAGTCCAATGCGTGAATCGATGGTATGGTATACCGAATTGCGTTATCGATTGATGCCTTATATATACACCTTGGCAGGCGATACATGGCATCGTGATGGCACCATTATGCGTGGGCTTGCGATGGACTTTAGTAGTGACCCCAAGGTCCTAAATATTAATGATAGCTATATGTTTGGCCCATCTATGTTGATAGCGCCAGTTAGTCAATTCAGGGCGACTAGTAGGGATGTTTATTTACCTGCCGGCCATGATTGGTTCGATTTTAATTCTGGAAGACGTTATCAAGGTGGTCAGACGATAAATGCCGATGCGCCTTTTATGAGAATGCCTGTTTTTGTGAAATCAGGTTCAATTATTCCCATGGGGCCTGTAATGCAATTCGTCGATGAGCAACCAAATGCGCCATTAATTATTACTATTTGGCCTGGGGCTGATGGTGAATTTTCGTTATACGAAGACGACGGCGTCAGCGAGCAATATCGAAGCGGTGCATTCAGCCGAATCGATATGCAGTGGGATGATACGGCGCGAACTTTGACACTTGCTCAGCGAGTTGGGGAGTTTTCTAATATGCAATCTTCGCGTCAGGTTATTGTAAAAATTCTGGGAAATGGTAAGGGCGTCGATCATGCAGGACAGTCTGCGACACTTGAATACCATGGTGAGCAGACTGTTATTCAGTTGTGATAATTAAATAAAAAAGGCGGGTATAATCCCGCCTTTTTTACTTTAGTATTTAGCCTTTAAGCTGGTTTACAAAAGGCATGTTATAGAATCTCTTGCCAGTTGCACCATGCAATGCATTAGCAACTGCGGCAAAAGTCGGAGGGAAGGGTGGTTCACCTAAACCAGTCGGATATACATTGCTTTCAACAAAGTGAACATCGATTGATTTTGGTGCTTCGCTCATGCGAATCATCCGATAGCTGTCGAGGTTTTGCTTTTGCGGAACACCATCGACAAAGGTCATTTCTCCAAATAGAGCATTGCCAATGGCATCAATAATACCCCCTTGGGCCATATTGACAGCTGCATCATGGTTGACAAGCGTACCGCAATCGACCGCGCTTGTGACTTTATTGAAAACAGGTTTGCCGTCGACGACATCTAAATCAATGACAGTTGCAGCATAGGAGGCATGGCAGAAGTAGGCAGCAACACCAAGCTTTTTGTTGCTGTTATCCCAACCAGATTTTTCACGGGCGAGTTTTAATACCCCCATGTAACGATCGGCATCGTAGTCATTTTTTTCACCTACAGGATTTGCTTTAGCTTTGGCGAGTAATTCCAAACGCAAATCAATAGGATCCTTACCCATCACCTCAGCTAGTTCATCTAAGAAAGATTGTTCGGCAGCTGCCATAAAGTTAGAGCGTGGTGCACGGAATGCGCCAGTAGTTATATTTGAGTCAACTGCAGCACCCTCTGCCAGATAATTATCTACCGCACCCGCAGGAAAACGGTTTGCAAAAGTACAAGCCTCAGGAACACCAGCAGATTTAACATGGTAGGCAATTAAATTATTGTTGGCATCTAACGCAGCACGCAACTTAACTCGATAACTGGGGCGATAAATTCCCATGGTCATATCGTCTTCTCGGCTGTAGGTAAGCAGTACGGGCTTACCTACATGTTTCGAAATTACCGCAGCTTCAACAGCAAAGTGAGGATAGGCCCTACGACCAAAGCCGCCGCCCATGCGGGTCATATCGAAGGTGATTTTTTCTTTCGGCAAACCTAATCGTTGTGCGACCGTATCATGCACAAACATTGGACCTTGGTGAGGGCCGCTTAAATAGGCGCTGTCTGCCTTAACGTCGGCAAAGAAGTTCATGGGCTCCATGGTGTTGTGAGCCAGGTAGGGGCCATGGTATCTACGCTCTAAGATAGTGGCAGCATTGGCGAAAGCCTCTTCTGGGTTGCCGTCGCGGCGATCAACCTTAATCTCACCATCTAGCAATGCGTCCATGGCAGCATTGTGTTTGTCAGTGCTTTCAAGTGCACCGGGGATAAAACGTTTTGCTTTGGATGTGAAGGTTCTATAGTCCTCCTCACGATCTGGCATTTGCTTCCAGGTTGCTTTGAGTTGTTTTTTTGCTTTGAGTAATTGCCAGGTTGAATCACCCACAATGGCGACCATTTCGGTAAAGGCATTAGTATCAAAATAGTTCTGTAAATAGCCATCGAGATACGTTTTGATAGCAAAGACATCTCGAACACCAGGCAAACCCTTGATCGAGTCAGCATCAAAGCTTTCCAGTGTTAAACCGAAGGCAGGCGGGTGCACGATAGCTGCATACAACATACCATCGACACGTTGGTCAATGCCAAACAAACCGTGCCCCGTAACGATATCTTTACCCTGTAAATTTTTACGAGAACTGCCAATGATGCTGTATTGCTTAGAGTCTTTAAAAGGAACTTCTTTTGGAACGGCTTGTAATGCAGCTGCCGCAGCCATTTCACCATAGGTGGCCTTCTTGCCATTGGCGTGAGTCAGTTGGCTGTTAGAGGTGTTTACTTCTGTGAGTGGAACACCCCATTGTTGAGCGGCTGCGCTTCTTAACATATGTCTTGCTGAGGCACCCGCCATACGCAATGTATCGAAATTGCGATTAATAGAGCGGCTGCCACCACTAAATTGCCAGTTATAGTTTTGCAGCGCAAAAGGAGCCATTTCCGTTTGAATGTCGTCCCAAGCAGCATCTAATTCCTCGGCGGCAATCATCGGGAAAGATGTCATCAAACCCTGGCCGAATTCTGGATTTTGGACTTTTACTTTGATGCTTCCATCGGGATTGATAGATAAAAAGGCGTTCATTTCGAACCAATGATCGGGCGCGGTTTTGGCGTTAGCTGCTAAAGTTTGCGGTGCGGCAAACAAGCTAAAGCCGATGGTTAAACCACCACTAGCAGCGACACTGGCTTTTAAGAAAGAGCGACGACCTACAGCTGTTTTTAAGATTGTCATAGGCTTCTCCTTAGGCTTTAGCGGCTGCTGATTTGATGGCCGCACGAATTCGGGTATAGGTACCACAGCGGCAGATGTTACCCTGCATAAATGCATCAATATCGGCGTCGCTAGGATTTGGGTTTTGTTTTAGCAATGCCGCAGCAGACATCATTTGGCCTGGTTGACAGTAACCACATTGGGCGACATCGTGCTCTAGCCAAGCTTGTTGTACTGGATGCAATTCAGCTGCGTTATAGGCTAAACCTTCAATGGTGGTAATTGCTTGTTCGCCAACAGCTGACACAGGTAATTGGCAAGACCGAACAGCGACACCATTGATATGTATCGTGCAGGCGCCGCAGGCACCTGCGCCGCAACCAAATTTAGTGCCGACATAGTTTAACGTGTCACGTAATACCCAAAGCATAGGAGTATCGGGGTCTACATCGACGTTTACAGGTTGATCATTGACATTCAGTTTGAACAAGGCCATAGCAAAACCTCTTTGATTATTTGATATTGACTAAATAATACTATTACAAATGACAATCATAATGATCACCAATTGATTAATGTGACAAGATTAATTATGACGGGACAGGGGGCAAAAAAAAGCCCTCCGGAGAGGGCTTCTAAACCTGTAAGGTTATTCAGCTAAAACGGTGGTGTTAGTCACTTGAACCATCTTACCTTTGCTAGCCAAGAATGATGCAATTTGAGTTTGCATTTCTTGGGTAGCTGCCGCTGATGCAGTTGGGTCGAGCATACTACCGTGTGAACCTTGGTTAAAGCGGACAGCAACATTTAAGCCCTCAGCATCCATCGCCGACTCAGTTGCCGTTGTTAGACCAAGTAACTTAATTAAAGGTTCTGTACCACCAAGTACCCCAAAACGTGATGTTTGATTTGGGATAACTTGGTCAGGAAGGTTTGCAGCGCCATCGCCCACAACCTCATGTAGCAACACGGGAGTACCATTGCCTGCAAGCACTGGTGCATGGTTAGCTGGATCGCCAGCATCAACTACGGCTTGAGTTGCAAACGAGAATGCAATCAGATTGTTTTCTAAATCCTGTTTTGAAAATGGCGTCAGAGCAGCATAAAACTTTTTGAATTGCGCAGTTAGCGCTTCTTCAAATCCTGGTTGGCCAGATTGTAGAGAGGAAACGCTTGCAAAATTTGCTCTAAAGTCAGGAGATGCTGCATAGAGTAACAACGACTGAATGAGCGGGCCAAACGATTCAGACTCTAACAATAGGTTGGCAATGCCACCACCTGGTACAGATAACGCTGCACTTTCAAGGCTGTAGATATCATTAATGTCAGCGACACCCCATGCTGCAGCAAGACCTGATGCTGTTGGCTCAGGGATAATCGACGGGCCATTGGCAAGCGCTGCAAATGAGCTACCTGTCATCGCACCGAGTGATTGTCCTGCAAAACTGACACTGTTAGCATCGATTGGCATGGTTCCGCCAGAACTGTCCATCATGTTGTGCAAGGCAACACGAACAGCTAAAAGATCAGCGATCGATTGACGTAGGTTGTCGCGGCCTGTAAGAAGACTCGCTAGGTTCATGTAGTGGGTGGCTGATATGGTTGAAGCATTAACATCATCTTCACCATCACCGTTTAAATCAAAGCCACGTTCACCATGGACAGGGTGATCGATGAATACAGCCGCCTGACCCATGATAGAAAGTGTTCCCACAATGCCAAGCATATCTTCTTTTTTGCTGGTAATGCCGTGCATAAGAATGGTCACTGGCCAGCCGTTAGTTGGTTGAGAAATAGGATCTAAACCTAATTGTGATCTAACAGCGTTAGCAACATTGACGTTAGGTACGGTAATCCAGCCTGGAAGAGTCAGCATGGCATTAGGCTCAGGGATTGGATTATATTTGGTCGTGTGACGTAATGTATCAAGGACAGCGTTGCCTTCGCCATCGCGCAAGTCACGTAGACCGAAACTTTGGCAAAGCGCATCATTTGGACCCGCTGCAAGTGCGGCAACTGTTTCAGCGGGTGCGCCCATCAGGGTCGCGCCACTATCACAAGCCGCATGCCAACGACCTGAGGTGGCTGCCATTGGGTTGCTAGCACTCGGCAATTGTGAGTAGTAAGGCATGTTACTTACGTTTATGCCATAAAGGCTTGCAGCGCTAAAAGGTGCATAAGCTGGATTGGTCGCATCAAGACCGAGTGCATCAAGAGCTGTAAGTCCAGTATTTTGCGCAACAATGCTTGGGGCCATACCGTTGGCACCATTAAGAGCCAGCAATCCTTTTACTGCTAACATCGGTGTTACGGTGTCCTGCGTTGTGAAGGCCATCGAATAAACAAATGCGCTCTTCCCTAAGCCCGTGGCTGCGACAAGGGCATTTTCGTAGCTGTTGATAATAGATTGCATGCCAAGCGTTGTTGAGTCACTGGCTGGAGCTGTGGCGATATCCTTTGCAAGTGCCGCATAGTCTGCAGAGCTTCCTATGGCATTGCCGCCTGTGTCTTTCAGGCCGCTTGTAAGTGCCACAATGTAGTTGGCACTAGACGCTAGTGGCTTCAGTAAAATGATACTCACTGAATTACTGCTACCTTTGGCGACAAAATCAACGCCATAGGTTAAGGGAGCAATAATTTCACAAGCATGTAGAAGATTTGTGCTAGCGCAATCTCCAGCACTTGGGCCTACTTTGGCATGGAATAAATGAACATTGCCCGGCATAGTACTCTCATCGACGCTTCTGCCGGTCGCCATATCGATACTAATTGAAAAACTGTCATGGGTTGACCATCCGTCCAAAGCGCCTAGTGCTGTTTGTGGATCTGAATAATCGGGCATCTCGCCTGCCGCAGCTGCACTAATTTCACCTGGCATATTCAACGTGCCGTCAGTGGTGCCATTTAAAAGCCAATCGCTTGGTACAGAGATTTTAGCGTTTGCAGGACTAAAAATGATATTGGATGTTGTATCAGGCGCAGGAGCCGGTGGCAGGGTTGCTTGACCAGGCTTACCGCTAGGGTCTGATCCACCACAAGCAGTAAGTAGCGCGAGGGAAATCGCACTTAATCCAATAAATATTTTGTTTTTCATAGCCGTTCCTCTTGTCATTATTAGTTTTATACGAAATAAAACTTAACTAGAGAAGCAGATAATGTCTAGTTATTTGGTGGAAATAATGGCTTTGGCATAAAAGGACTTACTATTCGATGCTAAAAACACCGACATTGACTAAGTTTGCTATGAGTTGAGCATATTCTTCTGGGGATTCTTTTAGTCGCATGAACGCCTCGTTTTCTCTATCGGCAAGACGTTTTTGTAATTCTATTGGGGTATTGGGGCAGGTTGCGATTTCGCCGTTAGCAAAAAGAGTAAATACTCCTTTATCTTCAAAGTAGGCGAGACGAGAACCCTCGACAAAGGTTAGCTCAAATTCGGACAAATAACCTGCCACTTCATTTGCTTGAAGTGGTTCGTCGAGTAACTCGATAGGGTGCTTGCACTCAGTCATGAAACGACCAAACCAACCTGCAATAGCTGCATCATCCGCTAGCGCTGAGCTAATAAGATGCCTGACGGTAGCAATATCAGAAGATTGAATTGCACCTGCAGCACCAAGCGTTCTGTCACTATCGGTAAAACGTTGGTTTGCATCACTTTGTGCCCCTACGTGATGGGCAAATTGGTCGAGGAGTTGGCCTAAGCTTGGCGCCCGAAATCCAACAGAAAATGTCATGCATTCTTGTTGGGCGATACCAAAATGCGAGTATCCTGGTGGAATATAGAGAATGTCGCCAGCCTCGCAAACATGGACATCTGTGGCAGTAAAACCTGCCAGGATATGCAGAGGTGTACCCTTAATTCGAGGAGAGTTGGCGTCGCAAACGAGACCAACTTGCCATTCCCTAGTACCGCTGCCTTGCACTAAAAACACATCATATTGATCGAAATGAGGGCCTACGCTTCCGCCTTGTACAGCGAAACTGATCATAACGTCGTCTAGGCGCCAATTCGGTATAAACCGGAATGCATCGAGAAGGTTGGCGACGTCTGGATGGTAAATATCCACAGATTGAACCAGTAACGTCCAGTGGCTTTCAGGCAGATCAGCAAACGTTTCGTCTGAAAAGGGACCGCGCAATAATTGCCATGGCGTCTCGCCATGCTCGATGACTATCCGCGATTCAATATCCTCTTCGCAGGCAAGGCCAGCTAAATCATCTGGGGTGATATCGGGTTGAAAATCAACGAGACCACCTTTAATTAGAAGTGGTTTCTTTTGCCAGTAGTCTCGTAAAAATGTATTAACATCGATATGGGAGCTGGACCAGTCGATGTGTAACATATATTAAATCGCCTTGGTTTGAGCGACGGCATTACCAATATAATTGCGAGGTGTTAATGCCCGCATCGCCGTCTTAGCTTCCGCGGGAACATCCAAGTTATCAATGAAATTGTTTAGAATTTCAGTGGTGATAGCTTGGCCACGAGTCAATGCTTTTAGTTTTTCATAGGGCTCTTCGACATTATAGCGACGCATGATG
>JALRIU010000115.1 GCA_023255355.1 Pseudomonadales bacterium
CAAGCCACCAGCCTTTTGATCTTCAATCTCAAGATCCGTTCTGGGGCACTTGTTTACACCCCATGTTGTGCTCCCCGTATATAAAAACTGTGGGCACGTCGTGCTCGTAAGCGAACTGGAAACCGAGAAATTCTTGCGTAAATTATCCAACTGAAACGGCCCTTCTCCCGCATCATGGCGCGCCTGGCTTAGGAACCTTAAACCCTGAAGAAGGTTTGCTGGCTTCGTACAGCCTGTTTTATTCGTTTGATCTGTGCAAATAGCCAACGATGATTTGTTGCCGTTTTTGCCGAGATAAATCGTGGTTCCTTTTGGAGTTAGGATTTCAGCGTACTGGACAGTCTTGCCGGGATATTGTGCCGGCAAGAAAATTGAATACGCAGATGAGACGTAGTCATCGCGTCCGTCCGTTAGAGGATGGTTTACAACATCAATCGCTGAGTTAACATAAAACTCAGTCGCATTTTGATCTCCAAATGCGCCTAATACTCGCTCACCATTGAGCGTAAAAACTTTCACTACGATTGTTGCATTGAGGAAATTCCCCTCTTCGTCCTCCCCCCTGATGGCGACAAGTGCCCGACCATCTAGCACTCCGTTCGGATCAGGTTTTATGTTTTGCAACATGATCGGAGTAAGGGCTGGATAAATATTTACACCATCCTTTGACATCCCAGCAAAACGTGCATAACCCACACCGAAGCCGCCATCCTTGTATAACGTTGGGTCAGAGTTGTAGAAAACATCCTTGCACTCTTGAGCGGTAACAGTGAATGTCCAAGTAGGACCGGCACCCTTAGTTCCTCTTTGCGCAGCTGGAAGTGCGTAACAGCTTTTCATCCTCCTTAAAAAATCCCGATACATCGGCGCCAACCTTTTATTCGGAAGATTTGCTTGAGCAATAGTCACACCAGCCGCGGCGGTCGCCACAGACGTAGCGCTGCTGGAGGCATTAAAAGTAAACCCCTCAGGCTCCTTAGCATTAGCATCATCAATTTTGAGCGCAGAGTTGAAGGTCAACTCGACGTTTGCAACGTTTCCACCATTCAGAGGCACTGAAGTCAACGCAATTTTTGAAGTATCTAGCAATTTATCAATGCCAGTGCCATCTGCCGAGAATGAGTCTGTCATAAAGTTACCAACAGCTTCTCCGGAATTTGTAATGGCTGTAATGGCTGGAGCGAGCGCAGATTCCAGTAGCGCCACTGACGAATCCACAGCCGCTGATGTAACCCTCGACCCTGCAGCCATCTCACCCAAAAGCGTTGATGGGTCTCCGCTCGGGCTAACCATCGCTACTACTGCAGTGGTTAACTGACTTACGTTAGCAACTCCTGAAGAAGCTGCAGTCTTAGTTGAGTAAAGCTCTTGTCCGTCAACACTAGCTTTTAAAATGAATGGAGCCTTTGCGGTTGATGGCACGCTCACCACATATGAACCATCGGCGGATATTGAGGCTGTGCCAACTTGAACCCCAGCAGAATCAAACACTGTAAGAGTTCCTGAAGCCACCGGCGCCCCTGTTGCCACAGTGCCAGACACAGAAAGCGAGCTAGTTCCACCCCCACCACAACCAGCGAGGTAGACGCAAATAAATAGTGCTGCTGTAGACACGCGAAATTTGGTCATTTTTCACTCTCCGTACGTATTTTTGTTATGGACAGCATCTCCTTTCAGGGAACAAATTTGCATTAGGGAAAACGCTAGGTCGCACATAAAATAAAGTTTTAAGAACACATTAGATTATGTATGTTTATTATTTTGATTAAAATCAAAAATCATGTTCAGGCCCGTTCGCTTTGATGCATTTTGATGTGCAAGGCATCTTCTAGCCAACCGCAGCTTCAACCTCACAAACAGGTCATACTACTAATAAGTAACGTTATTAGGGAGTTGACCTTTTTCCATTAAAGTTTCAGCTCCATAACCTTTTGCCCGAAATTGCCCGTCGAGAGTAGCTTGGCGAGAAGTGTGCGTATACATTATCAAGTTGATTGTTAAATGAAAATTTAATACTTATGTACTAGACAAGGAACAACAACATTGAAGAGAGTTGTTACCCCTCCCACGCCCCCTTGGAACGGTTGATGCAGCAATAGGTGCAAGCGGCTTTCGCGCAGCATTCCAGAGCCCCGAAGATCCGCTAACTCTAGTTGTAATGGTTGAAGACACACGAAGGACAATCGTTGGTGTAGCTCTACAGGAATCAAGCGTTGCATTCACTGAACACAACGACTGGTTGAGAAACGAGATGCGCAAGCGATGTTCGGCACACGCCATGGAGGGGGCAATCGCGACAACTGAAGGCAAGCGTTAAATGTTGACGCGACGTGGCCAATAATGACTTTATTGACTCAATCAGCCACACATGGTCCCAGAGGCCAACACTAGCAGAACCCGACTTGAAATTGCGTGACTTTTCCTGCGGAGTAGAAATATATCTGCGCATATCCAAGCTTCTCGACGGGTACCTAGTTTCAAATTTTCGCAGCGGTTTGATACGCCAAGAGAGTTAGGTAGATATTAGGTAGATATAAAATATAGCCGACTCCAAACGCGATAGCATTTGATGATGAATTTGATTGAAACCCTCTAGAAACTTGCTTACTTGCGCTAATCACCTGCAGCAGAGTGAGAGTTGTAAGCGAGTTCGATGCATGTCGAGAGGACCAACGCCTTCTGCACATCGACAACACC
>JALRIU010000164.1 GCA_023255355.1 Pseudomonadales bacterium
AAAGCCAATAAAAAGGCAACAGCACCGATTAAGGTTTCCATTACCGTCCACGTTTTCAAAGTAGTAGCCTCGTCCATATTAAATAAACGTGACACCAACCAAAAACCGCTGTCGTTAAAATGCGACAAGACCGTCGCACCACCCGCAATAGCCACGACAATACAGCATTTATCTATGCTACTGAGCTCAGGATGTATAGAAACAATGGGCGCCATAATGGCAGAGGTCGTGGTCAAGGCCACAGTTGCAGAACCCTGCGCCACACGCAAGCACGTAGCTACCACAAAGGCAGCGACAATAACGGGCAAACCAGTATCACTGAGCGCAGCCGCCAGGGCATCACCGATACCACTGGCGCGTAAAACGCCGCCAAACATACCACCCGCTCCCGTCACCAAAATGACGCCACAAATAGGACCTAGCGCATCACTGCACAGTTTCTCCATGCGCTGCCAACCCAACGAAGGTGCAAATACGATCAAACAAACCAATAACGTTAAAAGCAAAGCAATGGGGGTTTCGCCCAATAAACGTAACGCTCTGACCCAACTTAACGAAGCATCGACAACCTCTATAGCTGCCAAGGTATTTAACCCCGAGTTTAAAAAAATCAAACCCACTGGCACCAATAAAATCATCAACACCAAAGCAAAGGATGGCGTCTTTTCAGTAAGTTGATCTTGCCCAAATAGACTTTGCGCAAGCGGCAACACAAATTGTTTCCCGGCGTATTTTGCATAACTGTAGGCAGCGATATACCAAGTAGGAAGCCCTATTAAAAGACCTACTGCCACTAACTGGCCCATATCAGCACCAAGTAATTCGGCAGCGGCAACTGGGCCCGGATGGGGAGGAACAAGGGCATGCATGACAGCAAAGGCGCCTGCGGCAGGAAATCCATATAGAAGAATTGACCCTCCCAATCGCGCTGCCACGCTAAAAATGATCGGCATCATTACGATCAAGCCCGCATCGAAGAAAATGGGAAAACCAAACATTAACGAGGCGATACCGAGCGCCAAGGGGGCTTTATCCTCGCCAAACTTTTCAATCAGGGTATTGGCCAATACGGCTGCCCCACCGGTCACTTGCAGCAACGACCCAATCATGACGCCTAAACCCACCAATAAGGACACAGATGCCAAGGTACCGCCCAGCCCCGTTTTCATGACGGTCATCACATGTTGCAATTCGATACCCGATGCTACTGCTGTTGCGGCACTTACCAACGTTAGGGCTACAAACGCATGCAACTTAAAACGGATAATTAAAATAAGCAGCGTAGCGATAGCAGTAGCTGCAATACTCAACAAAAAACTGGCTTGATCTAACATTTTAAAGACCTGAGCTATTGTTATTCTCTATGGCTGCGGTGATACTGCTTCCATGACGTCAAATTATATTATTATGGGTGTCAGCGGCAGCGGAAAAACAACCGTTGGCCTGGCACTGGCAAGCTTGCTTGACCTTCATTTTATCGATGGTGATGACCTACATCCAGCCGCCAACAAAGATAAGATGGCTAAGGGCATCGCATTACAAGACGAAGACCGTCAGCCCTGGCTTGAAACGATCCGTGACACCTTGCAACAGTCAGAGGGAATCGTTATTGCCTGTTCTTCTCTCAAACGTGTATACCGAGATACCCTACGCCAAGGCAATTCTGGACTCAAGTTTATTTATCTGCAAGGTGATAAAGCCACGCTCAAAGAAAGATTGGAACAGCGCAGCGGACATTTTATGAAAGCCAATATGCTGGATAGTCAATTAGCTACGTTTGAGATTCCAGTAAGCGAGAACGATGTAATCTTTGTAGATATCAATCAAAGTGTTGACCAACAAATCTTGATGATCAGAAAGGCTATCGATTAGCCTGGCATCGCAACAATCTCCATGACTTCGACACCATCACCTGGAAAAATCATAAAATGAGGGTGTTCAGCAAATAACTGTGCCGCTGCTGCATGATTTTCAGCCTCGATAATGACATAAGCGCTCATGGTATTGTGGCTGTCAGAAATACCCTCGCGATTAACCAGTTTTGTCACACTAAGAGGACCACCGTTATCAATGACATGAGCATGATTACTCATCATCCAATCGCTCCAAGCCTGCATACCCGCCTGCACTTTTTCGGTACGCTCTTCTTCGCTTAGGTTTCGAAATGCCACACCTGCGTCGCTGTCGGCTGTACCGGTGAAAATGGCTAGGTATTTATTCATTATTATTCCTGTTTAATGATTCGAGCGATAACATCGCCGCCTAAAGGCGCCTCCCACAATGTTGGTAGCCCATTCGTTGGAGCTCAATTTATTGAGCGATAACATCTCCGCTT
>JALRIU010000210.1 GCA_023255355.1 Pseudomonadales bacterium
TGGTATATCGGTAAAAGTCGTCTTGCGGTTTAAATTCAGTATCAATATTTTCTAAAAATAAACCAGATGTCAGGGTTTTATTAGCCTCAACAATCGGCTGATCGGCTTTGTTAGCAACGCGGTAAAATCCGACACCAACGGCGAGGGCGGTTACCATTAGAAAGATAGTGGTTCTATTCATGTTTGATCTCTGCATAAAAATATTGAGTATAACGAGCGGTCTGATGGTCAAAAAGTGGCTATTAATGCCATTATTTGTTTATTGACCGATAAAGCAGGGGATGCGTTTTTCACGCTTGGCTGCTAATCCCTCTTGTAAATCTAGTGAGTTATTACAGGCTTCGCTGAGTTTTTTGTAGCGGTTATCGTCCCATTGGTTAACTGAAATTCTATTTAGGAGTTCTTTCATGCTTCCCACAGATAGCGGGGCAAGGCTAGCAAGATGTTGTGCTTTATTAAAAGCTTGTTCGTCTAATCGATCTGCGCTTGTAGTTTCTTGCACAGCACCGCTGGTGATTAACTGTTGGCCAGTTAAGGGAAGTGCTGTTAACAAGAGATGACGAGTTGTATCTAAACCCAGCACTGCCACGAATCTCTTCATGCCGTTGGCGTTATAGCAAATACCAATTTGTGCCGCAGGTATTTGCATGCGAATACCATTTTTAGCAATTCTGAAATCACAGCTTAAAGCGATTTCTACCCCTCCGCCAAAAGCATTCCCATTTAAAGCGCAAATCGTGGGTATGTTGCAGGCAAACAATGCGTCAGTAAAACGTTCAAAAATATCAGGGTTGAGTTTGCCGCTTTGCATATCACCCAAAAATGCACCTGCACAAAACGTTGCCTCACCTGAACCAGTTACTATCAGCGCACGCGCTTCTTTACTAGCTTGACGAACTGCATTCACCGCCAACTCAATGTCATGTGCACTAAGCGAATTATGGCGTTCAGGACTGTTAAGTGTCAGTATCGCGACATTGTCACGCATTGTTAATTTTATCGAGCTGCTCATAGAGTTTCCTATTTTATTGATGTCCTTTAGCTAATGCCTATAATAGACAGCTAGGAGATGATACATGACCCCAGAAAGATTCCAACGATTACATGATGTTTTGTCGCATCGACAACCAGATTTAACCGTCGTCACCGATTATGTGCACAAGGGGCGCAACTTGTCCGCGATTGTTAGAAACTGTGATGCGGTAGGCATCGGTAACATGCATGCGGTTATTCCTGCATCAGAATATAGGCAGTTTCGTGGTACGGCCAAGGGTAGCCATCAGTGGGTGAAAGTAGTTCGGCATGCGACTATTGAGTCTGCAATTAATCCCCTCAAAGAGAATGGTTACCAAATTGTTACCGCGCATTTAACTGCTTCTGCTGTAGATTTTCGCGAAGTTGACTATACTAAACCAACTGCCATTCTAATGGGGGCTGAAAAGTTTGGTGTGAGTAACGCGGGTATAGATCTCGCAGATGTCTCAGTAACCATCCCTATGGTCGGAATGGTTGAATCTTATAATGTATCTGTTGCCGCAGGTATTATTTTGAGTGAAGCGCAATACCAGCGACAAAAAGCAGGGTTGTATGATAAAAATAGGCTTGATCAGAGCGAATATGAGCAATTGTTTTTTGAGTGGGCTCATCCAAAAATTAAACATTTTTGCATGGTCAACAACGTGGCCTATCCTCCACTGAACGAGGAAGGTGAACTTAGTGATCCCTCTGGCTGGTACGCCAATGTCAGAGAGCAATTAGCAAACAGGTAGATAATGCAATGGCTATGGAACAGCGTATACATCCTCGTGTACCTTCAACAGCAATATTACAAGACTTCTACCAAGCTCATCAACTGTCATCGAAAAGTCTGTACCACGAAC
>JALRIU010000212.1 GCA_023255355.1 Pseudomonadales bacterium
TATGGTGGCCTTTATCGAGCGGGCGAGTGCGGTTGATGATGCTGTCAATTTGATCAATTTCATCGCTACCAACTGCGATGGGTAGGCATAATGTGCCGAGCCTGCAATTGCTGCAACTGACCTTATGGTCATGCTGGCAAACATGAGCGTTATCTACAGTATCGCTGGCTAAGATATTTAACATGCAACTTCCTGTGTATTAGATTGAGCTTAATTATACTTTTCTAATTTAAAAAAGCTATAACAAATTTCACCAATAATGAATAAATGAGCAATGATTTAGTGATGATTTTGTAACACCTTTAACACATCGTTGCCAGATTTTATTGGTTTTATGATAGTAAATAATCGCTCAGCTTCAAGATAATTTCTTTCAAGATAACTCAGCCATTGTTTAAGTCTGTTTGCAGAGTAACGTGATTCATAGTTTTCCACTGAGTGTTGCTGAAAACGTATCAGCAGCGGGATGATTTCAGGCCATTGCAATGGCGCTCGTAGTTGCTTTATTTGTGCTGCAAGACCCGGATTGGCAACGAGTCCGCGCCCAATCATGACGTCCATGCAGCCGCTGACGCTCATACAACGCTGATGATCGTTTGGGTTCCAGATTTCACCGTTTGCTATCAGTGGTATGTTGATGGCTTCTTTTAAGGCAGGTAGTTGCTCCCAATAAGCAGGAGGTTTATAGCCATCAGTTTTGGTGCGGGCATGAACCACCAGTTCAGCTGAGCCGGCATCATTGCATGCCAGAGCATTTTCAAGAGCGAGAGCTGTATCATTAAAACCAAGCCGCATTTTACTTGTTACAGGTATATGGCCTGGTGTTGCCTGGCGAACAGCTTGCACAACCTTGTATATTCGATCGGGAGTCCGCAATAGCGCAGCGCCGCCATCGCTATTGTTTACTGTTTTCGCTGGGCAGCCAAAGTTAAG
The DNA here is from genome assembly GCA_023255355.1 of Pseudomonadales bacterium. Lineage (GTDB taxonomy): Bacteria > Pseudomonadota > Gammaproteobacteria > Pseudomonadales > JAHEIH01 > JAHEIH01. The sequence continues at coordinate 934 of JALRIU010000212.1, forward strand.
GTCTATACCTAGTGCGCCAAGTTCAGCGGCGCGGGCCGCGTTGTCTGCCATTGCCTGAGGATCGCTGCCGAGCAATTGCAAATAAATGGGTGTGCCATTGGCTGTTTTACAGCCCTGCATTAGTTCTGGGCATAGCCTATAGAAGGTTCTTCTTGGAAGAAGGGTGTCTGTCACGCGAATAAATTCGGTTACGCAGCGGTCGATGCCGCCAAAAAAGGTCAGCATGTCTCGCATGGTGTGATCAACGACGCCCTCCATTGGGGCGAGCATAATTCTCATGGTTATTGAAATACCAAAATTGGATATTCTACCACCCTCGCTGACGAGTATGCGATTTTTCTAATAAATTACAGTTAATCTTTGCTAAACCCTTGGTTGTGGCGTAAAATTGCACGTTTTTTATGGGTGGGTATTCCACCTTGTGTCTTACTAGGCTTGGAGAATTTAAATGGCCATCGAACGTACTCTTTCAATTGTTAAACCAGACGCTGTTGCTAAAAATGTTGTAGGTGAAATCTATAGCCGTTTCGAGAAAGCAGGTTTGAAAATCGTGGCAGCGAAAATGTTGCACTTGAGCCAAGCGCAAGCTGAAGGTTTTTACGCTGAGCACAAAGAGCGTCCTTTCTTTGCCGATTTGGTTGCTTTCATGACTTCTGGTCCTGTGACTGTTCAAGTTTTAGAAGGCGAAGGCGCGGTATTAAAAAATCGTGAGCTAATGGGCGCAACCAACCCAAAAGAAGCTGAGCCAGGTACTATTCGTGCCGATTTCGCATCGTCAATCGACGCTAACGCTGTTCATGGTTCTGATTCAACTACATCAGCAGCACGTGAAGTTGCTTACTTCTTCAACGATAACGAGATTTGCCCTCGTTAATTACGCATTGAGGTTTTTCAGTGAGTCAAGCCAAGGTTAACCTGTTGGGCATGTCGCCCACCAAAATGGAAGCCTTTTTCGCGCAGCTTGGTGAAAAACCTTTTCGCGCCCGTCAATTGCTCAAATGGATTCACCAGCGCGGTGTTATAAACTTTGATGATATGACGGACATGAGTAAGTCACTTCGTGCAAAACTTGCTGAAGTGGCTGAAATTCGCCCCCCTGAAATGCTTTCTCAAGCTGATTCCAAAGATGGTACACGCAAGTGGATTATTCGTGTGGGCGAAGATTCTATGGTTGAGGCTGTGTATATTCCCGAAGGAGAGCGCGGTACGCTGTGCGTCTCGTCTCAAGTGGGTTGCAGTCTTGATTGCAGCTTTTGCTCTACAGGAAAACAGGGTTTTCAGCGAGATTTAACCGCATCTGAAATTATCGGTCAGGTGTGGCTCGCCAATGAGTCTTTTGATAGCTTTGGTCTCACCAAGTCCCGGGCAGTGACAAATGTTGTCATGATGGGTATGGGCGAGCCTCTTCTTAATTTTGATAACGTCGTCGATGCCATGACATTGATGATGGATGATAATGCCTACGGCATTTCTAAGCGTCGTGTGACGCTCTCGACGTCTGGGGTAGTGCCAGCTCTCGATAAGTTGGCTGAAGTGTCGGATGCTTCACTAGCAATTTCATTGCACGCGCCGACCGATGAACTGCGTAATACGCTTGTCCCAGTCAACAAAAAATACCCAATCGCTGAATTGTTGCGATCTGCGCAGGACTATATTGGTGGTCAGTCCGATAAGCGTCGCACTGTGACTGTTGAATACACTCTCATTGCGGGTATTAATGACCAACCTGAACATGCCCAACAATTAGCGACGTTACTTACTGATTTCCCTTGCAAGATCAATCTGATACCCTTTAACCCATTCCCTGGTTCGGATTACCAAAGACCAAGTAAAAATGCGGTGCAACGTTTTTGGGAATCTTTAAATAGAGCCGGTTTTGTTGTTACTGTTCGCAAAACGCGAGGTGACGACATTGATGGTGCTTGCGGACAGCTTGTCGGTAATTTTAAAGACAAAACGCGCCGCAGTGAACGCTACAAAAAACGGATTGAATCTGGTGATGAGCAGGTGGTTAAATTTGTTGGATAATGGATTGTGTCGATTTTTATTAATGGTCTCATGCGCTGTTCTAGTGGCATGCGGTAGCGCACAATCTAAGCCAGCCATCGTTGCAAACCCAGAAATGGTGCATAAAAAAATTCAACTGGGTAAAAGTTACATTCAAACCGGCAATTTTGAACGAGCAAAATTTCACCTTCGAGATGCATTAAATTTAGCGCCTGAGTCAGCTGAGGTCTATGATGCTCTGGCGTTAATGTTTATGGCGACAGGTGAAGAGACCCTGGCCGACGAATATTTTGCCGAAGCGCTTAAACGAAACTCAAATAATTCTCGTTATCGTAATAATTACGCAAGCTTCCTGCTTGCTAAGAGTCGTTACAAAGAGGCTGAACCGCATTTTGCCTTTGTAGTAGAAGATGTATTGTACGAAAATCGAACCGATGCGATGGTGTCTTTAGCGATATGTCGTCGCGAGCTTGGGCAATTAGATAGTGCCAAAGAATTGCTTGCTAAGGTCCTTCGCTTCAACCGTTTGCACGCAAATGCACTTTATTTTTCGAGCGTCATCGCGTTGGACGAACAACGAATCTCAGATGCCTTTGATGCTTGGCAGCGCCTCAATATGTCGAGCCAAGAATCACCAGCGCTGCTGTCACTAGGCATAAAAATCGCTAATGCCCAGGGTCGTCAAAACGATGCTGCATCGCTGGCAGTTCGTTTAGCTAGCTTGTATCCTAACTCGATTGAAAATCAGCAAATTAAGCGTGACCAAAATAATTTAAAATAAAAATAATAGGTTAAGTATGATGGATATTATTGAAAACGAAGATATATTCACCCCGGGACAGATTTTACGTGAGATGCGTATTGAGCGTGGTTTTGATATAGAGCACGTCAGTAGTGCGCTGCATATTATGCCTGGGTTTATTAAAGCTATTGAAGACAACGAATTTGATAAAATTACAACGGGGCATACCTTTGCAAAGGGTTATTTACGCGCCTATGCAAAGTTTCTTGGTGCTGATACTGAACCATTGGTTGACGCATTCGATAAAATGCATGCACCCGTGCAGAAAGGTTCAATAAAGATCTTATCCAGTAAAAAAGCTAGATCCATTGTTGTTGGTGAAAGTAAGCGAAGTAAGTTGCTCAAAAAAGTTATCTATTTCGCCGTCGTTATAGCGATTATATTAGCAGCATTTATTGTTGTTAAAGAGCAGGGATGGTTGAACTTTAATGAGTCTCCAGCATCAGATACATCGAGTGCCGCCCCGTTGACGATATCTCCAGTACAGCCTGTACCTAATTTTGTGGATAACAAAGATATTAAATATCAAGATCTTGAAAAAGATTATTCACAAGATTCTTTAAATGACGTTGTGGTTGAGACTATTGAGAAAACCTCCGTTGTAGTAAAAGATCAACTGCGTTTTGAGTTAACCGATGATAGTTGGATAGAGGTGCGCGATAGTCATGGCGAGCGTATTTATGCGGATTTGGCGCGCCGCGATAATACATTTGAAATAGAAGGTGATGCGCCTTTTGCAATTATCATTGGCGATGGTAGTGCGGTATCACTCACCCTCAATGGCCGTAATGTTCCGTTTAGCTATGGCCGCAACAATTATGCAGAATTTACTGCTCAGTAAGAGAGAATCATGGAATTTGTATCGCCTATAAAGCGCCGTAAATCACGTCAAATCATGGTGGGTAATGTGCCCGTTGGCGGCGATGCCCCGATTTCAGTCCAAAGCATGACCAATACCGATACCTGTGATGTTAACGCTACAGTCGGTCAAATAAGAGCGTTGACTGAGGCAGGTGCTGATATTGTTAGAGTCTCGGTACCCTCAATGGAGGCCGCGGAGGCTTTTAAACTGATTAAGCAGCAAGTCTCTGTGCCCCTGGTGGCAGATATTCATTTTGATTACAAAATTGCATTGCAAGTTGCGCAGTACGGCGTGGATTGTTTGCGGATTAATCCCGGTAATATAGGTCGTGAAGATAGAGTCCGAGCCGTCGTTGATGCAGCACGTGATAGAAATATTCCTATTCGCATAGGAGTGAACGCAGGTTCACTGGAAAAAGATCTCCAAAAAAAATACGGCGAACCAACCCCAGACGCCCTTGTTGAATCGGCCATGCGCCATATTGATATTCTTGATCGTTTGAATTTTCCCGATTTCAAACTGAGTTTAAAAGCCTCTGATGTGTTTATGACAGTGGCGGCATATCGCAAGATCGCTGATCAAATTGAACAACCATTGCATCTAGGGATAACTGAAGCCGGAGGCCTTCGTTCTGGAACTGTTAAGTCCTCAATTGGTCTTGGTTTGTTATTGATGGACGGCATCGGAGATACCCTGCGTGTATCTCTGGCGGCTGATCCTGTACAGGAAGTCAAAGTTGGTTTTGATATGCTTCGTAGCTTAAAACTTCGCACCAAGGGTATCAATTTTATCGCTTGTCCAAGCTGTTCTAGGCAAAACTTCGACGTTGTTAAGACCATGAACGAGCTAGAGGCTCGCTTAGATGACGTCAATACCTCGATCGACGTGGCTGTTATAGGCTGTGTTGTTAATGGCCCAGGGGAAGCGCGTGAGGCTGATGTGGGACTTACAGGTGGCACCCCTAATAATTTGATATATATCGATGGTAAACCGAAGCTAAAACAGGATAATGTCGGCCTCGTAGATCGACTTGAGTCACTCATACGTGAACGGGTGGCAATCAAAGAAGCTGAAGACAAAGATTTAATCGCTAAGCAATAACCGGACTTAATAGTGGCAAAAATTACAGCAATTCGTGGCATGAATGATAATTTGCCTGCGCAAACACCGCGCTGGCAATATTTAGAATCTACACTGGCGCGAATTTTAAACTCTTATAATTATCAAGAAATTCGTTTTCCTATATTGGAGCGTACGGAATTATTTAAACGATCAATCGGCGAAGTTACAGACATCGTTGAAAAGGAAATGTATACCTTTGATGATCGTAACGGAGAAAGTTTAACTCTGCGCCCTGAGGGTACTGCGTGTTGTGTGCGTGCCTGTGAAGAGCATGGCTTACTTTATAACCAGACCCAGCGTCTTTGGTACATGGGACCGATGTTCCGTTATGAGCGCCCGCAAAAAGGTCGTTTGCGGCAGTTTCATCAACTCGGTGTAGAAAGTTTTGGCATGGCCGGTCCTGACATCGATGCTGAAGTGATATTAGTATCTGCTCGCTTTTGGCGCGAACTGGGTGTTTCTGAGCACCTTACGTTGCAGTTAAACACCATTGGTACCTCTGAAAATCGCCGCGAGTATGGCCAGGCATTGTTGGCGTATTTGCTGCCATTAAAAGATCAATTGGATGGGGACAGTCAGCGACGTTTAGGCAGTAATCCCTTGCGCATACTTGATAGCAAGGATCCTCAAACTCAGGCGTTACTTGAAAACGCACCAGCACTGCACGACTTTATTTCAGACGAGAGCATGCAGCATTTTAAACAGCTTTGTGCGATGTTAGATGCTTGTGGTCAGTCGTACGTTATTAACCAGCGTTTGGTTCGCGGCTTAGATTATTATTGCCACACGGTATTTGAATGGGTGACAGATCAGTTGGGAGCCCAGGGTACAGTATGTGCTGGCGGGCGTTACGATGGATTAGTTGAACAGCTTGGTGGTCGTTCTACACCTGCCGTTGGTTTTGCTATGGGCATTGAACGGGCCACTTTATTGCTAGAAACACTGGATGCTTATCCTGCAACGGTCGATGCTCAGCCTGATATTTTTGTGATGGCGCCAGATGATAAATCAGGTATTGAATTAATCTCTTTAGTAGAAGCTATACGTAACGGCTTGCCCAACGTACAATGTGTTGCTTGTTGCGGTGGTGGCAGCTTTAAAAGCCAAATGAAACGAGCCGATAAAAGCGGCGCTCGCTTTGCAGTGATCGCCGGTCAAAGAGAATTAGATCAAGGCTGTGTTGTTGTTAAATCGATGCGAGATGCATCGATTGAGCAGCGCACAGTGAAAAAAACAGAATTGCTAGAAACATTGCAAGCACTGCTTGCTGATTAACAACGGAGTTGGTTTTGGAAGATTTTCGTACAGAAGAAGAACAAATTGAAGCTATTAAACGTTGGTGGGACGAAAATGGTAAAAGTACTATTGTCGCCATCGTGTTGGCTGTCGCAGTGTCATTTGGTTGGCGTTATTGGCAGGATCAGCAACAAGCTCACAAAGAAGCTGGCTCAATGGTCTATGCACAGTTGTTAGAATTGCTTTCTGAGCCACAATTATCTGCTGAGCAGCAAGCCAACGTTTCAAATTTGTCCGCTCAGTTGCAAAAGGAACATAGTGGTAGCGGCTATGCTGTATTGGCTGGTTTGGCAAGTGCCCGTGTTGCTATGGATAATAATGATTTTGACGCCGCAGCAGCGCAACTTTCATCGTTGCAAGGCACTAATCTTTCAAAAGAGCTCGCAGCGCTGGTCAATATTCGTCTTGCCAAGGTGTTGTTCTCACAGCAAAAGTATGACGAAGCAATTAAAACCCTTGGTGGTGATATGCAAAAATTTACGGCCCAGTCGGCAGAGCTTCGTGGTGATATCTTAGCGGCTCAAGGTGACGGCGCTGCAGCACAAGCTGCCTACCAAGAGGCTCAAGCCAGTGGTGGTGCTGACGGTATGTTACAACCTAGTCCGCTATTGCGAATCAAGCTTGAATCGATTGCTAGTGCTGCAGGAGATCAAGGCTAATGACCACTCGTGTAATTTTAGCCGCCTTTATATTGGCTGGGCTTGCTGCTTGTAGCAGCAATGACGAAAAGCAACTTCCTCCTGCTGAGTTGATTGATTTTAAAGCCGAGATGTCAGTTCGAACGGCTTGGTCAGCTAGTATTGGTGATGGCCAAGGCGATATTTTTAATCGATTACAGCCTGCGATTGTAGAATCAAACATTTATGTCGCTAGCGCCGATGGTAGCGTCGTTGTTCTCAACAAAAGAAGTGGTAAAAAAGTTTGGGCAAAAGACCTTGATGCTGAGATTAGTGGTGGTATCGCTGTTGCTGCAGGCAAGGTATACGTATCTACCGTTGACGGTAACGTTGTTGCAATGTCGGCAGATAATGGCGCTGTTCAGTGGCGTACCAATGTTGGATCTGAAGTATTGGCGCCGGTTGCTGCAGACAAAGATATTACTGTGGTTTTAACCCTAGACGGTCGCATGCTCGGTCTTGATGCAAGCTCAGGTGAGCAGCGCTGGGAATTTAAATCGAATAACCCTGTATTAACCATGCGAGCGACCAGTACTCCATTGTTGATTGGTGATGTTGCTGTTGGTGCCTTTGCAAGTGGTAAGGTAGTAGCGGTCGATGCACGCAATGGTAAATTACGTTGGGATCGCCGTGTCGCTATTCCTAAAGGTCGTTCTGAACTCGATCGAATCGTCGATATCGATGGTGCCATGTTGTACAAGAATGATTTGATCTATGCCACCAGTTATCAGGGCAATACAATGGCCATTGAGCCATCTAATGGCCGTGTAATTTGGCAGGCTGAAACCTCAAGTTACACAGGTTTAAGTGCCGGTTTTGGTAACGTCTATATTGCCGATGAAAATGGCACGGTCATCGCTATGTCTGAAGTGAATGGTGACGTCCGTTGGGAGCGCGCCGAATTGGCTCGCCGTCGTCTTTCTGATCCTGCAGCATTCAGTAGTTATGTAGCAGTAGGTGATTTTGAGGGATATGTGCACTTTTTATCCCAAGTAGATGGTCATATGGCAGGTCGTACTTCGGTCGATGGCTCAGGTGTGC
>JALRIU010000168.1 GCA_023255355.1 Pseudomonadales bacterium
CCTGCCATAAAGCAAGTGGGCTTTGACGGGTTGCAATGACGATCTTTTGGTCTGACATAGGGGTCTCACTTCTACAATGCTCCTATAATAAGCCACACCTTACAAAATGTCGTCCCCGAAAAGGCCTCGACAACAAATATTCAAATTAAACACGGCTATTTTGGTGCTACCGAGACCACCCCCTTGCCTGTTATAATCACTTTTTTTACGTAAAAGAGATAGATACACATGAGCGACGCTATTAAACCTTGGGGTGGCCGTTTTAGCGAACCCACTGACGCATTTGTTGAACGTTTCACTGCCTCAGTAGATTTTGACAAACGCCTCTACCACCATGACATCAATGGCTCACTCGCCCATGCAAGTATGCTCAATAAAGTCGGCATCCTAACTGACTCAGAGTACCAAGCGATTGAAAAGGGTCTTGAAGAGATTCGCCAAGATATCGTGGACGGTAAATTTGACTGGTCGGTAACCCTTGAAGATGTGCACATGAATATTGAAGCACGCCTCACCGATAAAATTGGTCTCACCGGCAAAAAACTACACACTGGCAGATCTCGTAACGATCAAGTAGCCACCGATATTCGACTTTATCTGCGTGACGAAATCGACAATATCGGCAATGAGCTAACTCGCTTACAGGCTGGCACTATTGAGCTAGCTAGTCGCGAGGCAACGACCATTATGCCTGGCTTTACCCACTTGCAAACCGCACAGCCAGTGACATTTGGCCACCATCTGCTAGCCTGGAACGAAATGTTACAGCGCGACTATGAGCGCCTCATGGATTGTCGTAAACGCGTCAACATATCCCCATTAGGTGCTGCGGCCTTAGCGGGTACGACCTACCCAATCGATCGATTCATGACAGCCAAACTACTTGGTTTTGATGCACCAACCGAAAACTCGTTAGATTCGGTATCTGATCGTGACTTCGCGATAGAATTTACCGCATTCGCCAGCATATTAATGATGCATTTATCACGCTTCAGCGAAGAGCTGGTACTCTGGGCTTCATCACAATTTAACTTTATTGATCTACCCGATCGCTTCTGTACGGGTTCGTCGATCATGCCGCAAAAGAAAAACCCAGACGTTCCAGAATTGGTTCGCGGTAAATCAGGCCGAGTGATTGGACACTTGATGAGTCTTATAACACTCATGAAATCTCAACCATTGGCCTACAACAAAGACAATCAAGAAGACAAAGAACCTATTTTTGACACCATTGATACCGTCAAAGATTGTTTAAAAGCCTATGCTGATATGGTGCCGGCCATAATCGCTCGCAAAGACCATATGCTCGATGCTGCTGGCCGAGGTTTCTCAACCGCAACCGATCTAGCCGATTACTTAGTACGCAAAGGCATCCCCTTCCGCGACGCACACGAAATTGTCGGCAAATCAGTAGCTTATGGTGTTGAAACGCAAAAAGACCTATGGGACATGAGCCTTGAAGAATTGCGTCAGTTCAGCACAGCGATCGATCAAGATGTATTTGAATACCTAACCCTCGAAGGCTCTGTCAGCGCTCGCGCCCACTTTGGCGGAACAGCTCCTGAACAAGTCGCTATGGCTGCCAAACGAGCAAAGGATAAAATCGCACAGCGGTAAGACGGGTGCTGAGTGCTGAGTGCTGAGTGCTGAGTAATTCTCTGCCATTCCTGCGAAAGCAGGAATCTAAGGCTAAAGCGCAGGGTAAAACATCAGCACCTCGCATAAAATAAAAACACCACAATTTGCATCCTGTTCTATATTTCTTATATGAATATGGATGTTGCTCAAAATTGCCAAGAAATATATGACCGTTTCAATAACCTCAACAAGGTTAGGCTAAAACGCGCCTATCAAGTAATGACAGGCAAGCAACAAAAAGTGCTCGATATTGTGACGCTGTTATTCCATATCAATCACAAAAACCTACCAGGTTTTATTAACGACCATACGCCCGCTGGCATATTTAAATTTTCTACCGCTGATACCAATCTGCAAAGCGTTAAACAATTTGCGCCCAGTTACCACTTTGATATCAACCAACAAACCCGCCGAGATATCGATGCGCTTTATCTTATGGGTAGTTGCGGTTCTATCGCGCACTCTCGTTTGAGTGATTTTGATATCTGGCTTTGTCATCGACCTGATTTAGATCCGCAACAAGTCAGTGACCTTCAGGCTAAAGCAAGCAAAATCAGCCGCTGGGCAGAGGGCCAGGGCGTAGAGCTTTACTTTTTTGTCATGAGCGCTGTGCAATTTAAGGACAACGTCCGCCCCGAATTAAGCGGCGAGGATTGCGGCTCTACCCAACACAAACTATTGCTGGATGAGTTTTATCGAACCGCCTTGGTGCTAGCCGGCAAAACACCTTTATGGTGGTACATCCCTCCTGAAAGAGATGAAGATTATCTTGACGCCTTTCATGAACTGACCGAAGACAATCAATTAGATGCCAACAGCGTGCTCGACTTCGGCCCTCTCGCTAGCCTACCCCATGAAGAGTTTGCCGGCGCCGCTATTTGGCAGATGTATAAAGCTATCGATTCTCCCTATAAATCGATGATTAAGATCCTCTTAAGCGAGGTTTACGCGGGCGAAGAGCAGCCGCAACCGCTAGCGCGCGATTTTAAAAAATATATTTACGATAACCGTCTGCACGCCGACGAACTTGACCCTTATGTCATGATTTATCGTCGTATCGAGCGATTTTTATTAAGCCAAGGAAACACCGACCGGCTCGAATTTATTCGTCGATGCTTTTACACCAAAATAGGTATCCCGCTATCACAAATAGGGCGTGAAAATATTAATCACTGGCGCCAACAAATGATTCGCAACCTTTGCGACCAGTGGCGCTGGGGCGATTATAAATTAATGGAACAAGACGAGCGCAACCAGTGGTCTATCGAGCGGGTGATAGAAGAACAGCAGTTGCTGACCAAAGAGTTGCAAAATAGCTTTGATTTATTGCAAAGCATGGTGAACGAGCGCCAAGTTGAACAACGGATCAACAAAAATGAATTAACGGTATTGAGTAATAAACTTCATACTTGGTACGACACGCACGCCGAAAAGATCACCATTATTAGTCGCGCGATCAACCGCTGCCCAAGCTTGGACAAACTCATGATTAGTCGCGACGACGCCGGTATTTGGCAATTACTTCGACCCAAATTATCCACCCCCATTTATACCAGCCGCAGTCTGCAACAACTTATATGTTGGAGCGAGGTCAATCAACTCGCCAATAATCTTACCCAATACTACATCGATCCATCCTGTGGTGATTTGCAAGCTCAACACGTGCAGATCCAACGGCGTAAAATGCATAACATCCTCGATCGTTTAAACGAAGCAAGCGACAATGAGGCCTTTTTAAAAGAGGAGACATTTTTAGCCTGTTTATTCGTTATTGACAGCCGTGAAACCAAAATCGACAAAGAAAGTATGTTGGTGTCTGACAAGAATGATGTTTTAAAATTCGGCGGCGCCGGCAACAACCTCATGCATAGAGTCGACATAATTACCTGTAGTTCTTGGCATGGACTGCACTGTCAAACCTTTGAGGGCCAAGATAGCGTAATCGAAAGTTTGTGCTATGTCTTAAATAACAGCATTCGGCATAACCAACCCATGCCAGAGGGATACTTCACCTCATTTGCCAACCAAGCAAGCGCCCTGATTCAGCGGTTTGAGCAAGTCTATAATGAATTCAATGCAACATTTATTAATGCAGAAGGTCGACCACGTTTTCTCATGGAAATCGACCAAGAATACTTTGTGCTAGAGCAACTCGAACACGAAATTACTTGGCGTAAATTTTCTACTCGCAGCCAGTTATTTAATTTCTTAGGTCAGGAACGTGAACATTTTAGCCCGATAGTCTTAGAACACGGCGCGTTGAGAGATACCCCACTGTCCGCAATGCTGGCTATCTTTCGGGAAAATCTTGTGCAAGTGCTTTATCAAGTAAACCGTGACATGGCGGCCATCTATATCAATGATGAACGTGGCTCGTTTTACAATTATTTTACCCAGTACCTCAATCCACAAGCACTTCTACAGCCACTGTTTCGGTTTTTAAACAACGTTCGCAAAAGGCAAAATATTGATGCGCTAGAAGAAACCAAACATTTGTATTTCTATGAAGTAATCTACAACCGCAAAATGCAACGCTACATCATCGATCCTATGCCGACCGATATGAGCATCGAGGACGACCAACATTTCGAAGTTCAAGCCATTGTGCAGCCCGCACCAAATCGAACTGTGGGTTACGACATTATTTGTGGAGATGCAGTATTTAAATTTGAAGATATCGGTGAAGGGATATATCACCAAGTAGCACATTTTATTTTGATGCAACGCGCCAGTCGTGAGACCTATCCCATTTATTTAACTGATATTGATTTGAGCAATTGTATTCAAGGCCACACTCAAACAATCGTATATTTTCAGCATAAACAAAAAATTGAGCGACTATTAAACCAAGCCCTCATTAATTTGTAGCGCCGATCAAATATTTATCGCTTCACCCGCCTGCTCGAGACTGGCTTCTGCTAAAACTGCACGAAAATCTCGTCCATCTCGCGTGGATAGCCATGCTTGAGCTTGCTCATCAAAGCTAAAATGAAAACCGTCGCGCTTGGTTGCCAACCAAAGTTCATGAGTGGCAGATTGGCGAGAGGCAATAATATGCGTCCCATTAGGACACACCATGGTAAGAACGCCGGGACCAACTCGGCAATCAATATCTACGTCCATGGTATCTACGTAATCTTCGATATCTTGCATAAGCTCATCAATGCGTTGACTGAACTGCAGTGAATCCATAATTTTTTTCCTACTTCCTAAAAATACATGCCATTAGTATAACCTAGTCAACAATCGTACGCTCTTTCTATACGCGCCGTCATCCGCCCGTTATAATGCATGGTTTAAATATGAGAACTGTCCTATGTCGACACGATTAATCACCGGACTGCTGTTTGTTTTAATGTTGACCGCATGCGGTCAAGCAGGCCCATTGTATCGCCCCGACGCAGTAGCGACACCAAACACTGAAACGACCGAGGCAAAATGAACGCACTTGCATACCAGAACGGGCAACTGCAGTTCGAGGGCATGTCACTTAATGACATCGCTGGCGAATTTCAAACCCCATGTTATATCTATTCACAGGCTATTATCGCCGCTAATATTAACGCCTATAAAGAGGCGCTTGCTGGTCGTGACCACCTTATCTGCTACGCGGTAAAAGCCAACTCCAACCTTGCTGTTCTCAACGAGGTAGCCAAGCTTGGCGCAGGGTTTGATATTGTCTCGCAAGGTGAGCTGCAACGCGTTCTCGCCGCTGGCGGCGATGCGAGTAAAGTCATATTTTCAGGGGTTGCCAAAACTGAAGACGAAATGCGCTTTGCGCTCGAAAAAGGCATCAAGTGTTTCAACCTTGAATCACCAGCCGAACTCGATCGTCTCAACAAAGTTGCCAGTGAAATGGGCGTTGTTGCGCCTATTTCTGTGCGAGTCAATCCTGATGTTGACGCAAAAACCCACCCCTATATTTCTACAGGCTTAAAACAAAACAAGTTTGGCATCAATATTGAGGAAGCCCCCGCAATCTACCGTCGCGCTGCAACGATGAGCAATATTGCAGTGACGGGTGTCGATTGCCATATCGGTTCGCAACTGACTGAAACCGCACCATTCTTAGACGCCTTAGATAGACTATTAAAACTTATTGATGGTCTGGCAGCAGACGGCATTAATATTCACCATCTCGATCTAGGTGGTGGATTAGGCGTGTGTTATAACGACGAACAGCCTCCAGCCATCGGTGATTACATCGGCCAAATTCTAAACAAACTAGGCGATCGTAACGTCAGCCTGATGTTTGAACCTGGCAGATCAATTGTGGCAAATGCTGGCATATTACTTACCAAAGTCGAGTTTTTAAAACCAGGCTCTGAGAAAAACTTTGCCATCATTGATGCAGGTATGAATGATCTTATTAGACCAGCGCTATACCAAGCTTGGATGAAAATTCAAGCCACCACTGAGCGCAATGGTGAAAGCGCAATTTACGATGTAGTAGGCCCGGTGTGTGAAACCGGTGACTTTTTAGGCAAAGAGCGCGAACTATGTATCGAAGCCGGAGATATACTCGCTGTAAGTGGTGCCGGCGCCTATAGCTTTACCATGAGTTCAAATTACAACTCGCGCTGTCGCCCAGCAGAAGTCATGATAAAAGATGGTAAAACGCATCTAGTGCGTCAGCGCGAAAGTTTTGAAGACCTAATCCGCGGCGAACAGTTGGTAGCAAACTAATGAGGCTTACCTTTACCAAAATGCATGGTTTGGGTAACGATTTCGTCGTACTCGACCGCATAAGCCAACGTTTCCGTCTTGATGAGGAGCTAATCAAGCAACTCGCTGACCGCCATTTAGGCATTGGTTGCGATCAAGTGCTGGTTGTCGAAATACCACAGTCCCCTGAGGCAGACTTTCGCTATCGTATTTTCAATTGCGATGGCTCTGAAGTCGAACATTGTGGCAATGGGGCGCGCTGTTTTGCCAAGTTTGTGCGCGACCAACAGCTCACCGGCAAACGCCGTATAAAGGTTGAAACCGCCAAAGGCATGATTGAAATTCGAGTGACCCGCAGCAATCTATATTGTGTAAATATGGGTCAGCCCTATCTTGTGCCTGAAGAAATTCCTTTTATTGCCGATCAACAAGCTAATGTCTATACATTAGATGTCGACGGTGAACAATTTGAGATTGGTGCCGTATCGATGGGCAATCCTCACGCTGTGTTGGTTGTTGAAGATGTCGATAACGCCCCCGTGCAAAGTCTTGGACCTAAAATCGAGCATCACAGCCGCTTCCCAAATAGGGTGAACGTTGGCTTTATGCAGATTGTAAACCGCGGCTTAATTCGCCTGCGTGTTTTTGAACGCGGCGTAGGTGAAACCATGGCCTGTGGCACGGGCGCCTGTGCTGCAGTGGTTTCAGGTATTACGCGCGGCCTGCTCGACAAACGTGTTAAGGTAGAACTTCCTGGTGGCACACTCAATATCGAATGGGGTGGTCCTGGAACAAGTTTAGAGATGATTGGCCCCGCTGCCAGAGTCTTTGATGGTGAAATACATATTTAAGGAATGATTATGGAAGCGAGTAAAAAACTCGATAGTATTACCGCCGAACAGGTTGCTGATTACCTGCACAGCCACCGCGATTTTTTTATGTTACGCGATGATTTATTATTGGAGCTTAACCTTCCACACCAGCACCAACAAGGCACAGCGTCGCTAGTAGAAAAACAAGTAGCGGTCCTGCGTGAACGCAATATCGAAATGCGCAACAGGCTCGCCACACTGACTAAAAACGCGACAGTAAATGATGGTTATTTTCAACACACCCGCGACCTAGTTATCGCACTGTTAGAATGTAAAAACCTCGATGCGATTGCCCAATGTTTAAAGCAAGGCTTTATCAAAAACTTTAATTTAAGTGCCTTCAGTATTGTGATTTTTGCAGATACTCAAGCCCACAAAAACACAACAGCAAGGGTACTGCCATTGGCTGATGCAGAAAGCGCCATCAGTGGGCTTATCCATAACCGCCAATGTGTTTGCGGCATTTTACGTGACAACGAAAATCAATTTCTCTTCAAAGATAAAGCCAACAAGGTTGCCTCAGCTGCGACAATTGTCTTGGGCGGCGACAAAAAATTGGGTATGCTTGCCCTAGGTAGCGACGACAGTAAGCACTTTAGTAGTGACATGGATACACTGTTTTTGAGCTTTATTGCCGATGTTGTCAGCAAGATTATCGAGCCCATTTTATTGAAATAATAGCTGAGGTGGACACCACCATGACGGCCACACTCGACAATGATATCCAAGATTTTTGTGAATACATTTCGACTGTGCGTCGGCTGTCGCCTCACACCGTTAGCAACTATCAGCGCGACCTTGAAAAACTCTCAGCCTATAGCGCGAAAGAAAATATTAGCCATGCGGATAAAATCCATGCTGCCGATATTCGCCGCCATGTTGCTGAACTACACCGCAAAGGACTAGGTGGTAAAAGTTTGCAACGTTACCTTTCTTCAGTGAGAGCACTCTATACCTACTTAAACAAACAAGGCCGTAGTAAAAATAACCCTGCAGTTGGTATAAGGCCACCCAAAAGTCAGCGTAAATTACCCTCTACCCTCGACGTCGACCGCGTCAATCAGCTGCTAAATTTCCAAGCAGATGCCTGGCTTGATACCCGTGACAAAGCCATACTTGAACTCTTTTATTCGAGCGGATTACGCCTCGCTGAGCTGGTATCAAGCAATATTGAGGATCTCGATTTAGCCGACGCCAGTATCCGCGTCACGGGTAAAGGCAATAAAAGTCGAATTCTACCCATGGGGAGTTTCGCTATTAAGGCATTACAAGACTGGCTAGCGGTTCGCAATAACGTTAATACGACTGATAACAAAGCCCTGTTTATTTCAAAACGTGGTCAGCGAATAAACCCCAGAACAGTACAAGCACGCATCAAGCTTCAAGCCTTAAAGCAAGGCAGCGATCAAAAAGTCCACCCCCATATGCTACGCCATAGCTTTGCTAGCCATATGCTCGAATCAAGTGGTGATCTGCGCAACGTCCAAGAGCTATTGGGTCATGCCGATATCTCAACCACCCAGATCTATACTCATCTTGATTTTCAACACCTATCAAAGGTCTACGACCAAGCGCATCCACGCGCTAAAAAGCGAAATAATAAATGATTAAAACCATCACTTTCGATTTGGATGACACCCTCTGGCATACCTCAGCAACCATCCAGCATGCCGAGCAAGTTCATCGTGAATGGCTTGAAAAAAATATCCCAAAACTGGCCAGGAAATACC
>JALRIU010000194.1 GCA_023255355.1 Pseudomonadales bacterium
TACACCTTTCATATGATCAATCCACTTGCCTAGCGGACCATTAATCAACGGATGCCCTCCGCCCCCTGACTTAGCTTCAGTAAGATACATCTCGGCCGAATAATCGTGCGATGGAAATTCACTGTACTTCTTTAGCAGCTCACCAAACACATAACTGTCATGCCATTCGTCTAATGTAAAGATTCCATTCTCTGCATCTTCATACATGCGCTCAAAGTCTTCTAAGAAGCTGTGGCACACAGGATGATTCAAGTTCATACCATAGAAGCCGCACTCATAGAGTGGCAAGTAGAGTATTGAGAGCGATGCAAATAAGGCAAGCTGAAAAAAACGACTTCGACGCCATTTGGCCTATTTTTAGTAGTATCGTCAAACTTGGTACTACCTATGCCTACGCTAGAGATACTTCCAAAGAAGAAGCGTATCGTTTATGGATGGGATTGCCAGAAAAAACCTTTGTCGCAGAGATTGATGGCAACGTTGTTGGAACCTACTACATAAAAACCAACCAAGCCGGTCCTGGCAGCCATGTCTGTAACTGCGGCTACATGGTCGCCGCTAATGCCCGAGGAAAAGGAATAGCAAACGCATTGTGTGAGCATTCTCAAATCATCGCCAAAGAAATGGGCTACCTCGCCATGCAATTTAACTTGGTGGTCTCAACCAATGAAGTCGCCATAAAAATATGGCTAAAACAAGGCTTTGATATTGTGGGCAGACTTCCAGGAGCATTCGACCATGCCGAATATGGTCTGGTCGATGCTCTAGTGATGTTTAAAACACTAAATTAAGTTACTAATAAAGCAGCATTCCTAACATAGCTACCCATGCTTGGACGTTTTGCTGAAACGCTGATCTTTCAATTTTATCGAAGGTATCATCTGCAGTGTGGTGCAAATCAAAATAATCCTCGCCGTTTTGATTCAACCGAAATACCGGAGCACCTTGATTAAAAAGTGGGGTGATATCAGGCCCACCACTAGTAGCGTTATTACCACCAAAGGCAATACCAAGTGGCGTCATTAGATTTTTAGTTTGTGCAAACCATTCAGCATCATAACCGTCTAGTTTAGTATCCCACGACCAAATAGCTCCGGCGCCAAAGTCAGACTCTGAGGCGGCTACGATATTTTGAAGCTCATCTTTATGGGCTTTAGCATAAGCATACCCACCCAACAATCCTTGCTCCTCGTTAGCAAATGCAATAACTCGTAGGGATTTCTTTGGGCGATTTTCAGGGCGTAAAAACTGTACAGCAGCACCCGTTGTAATGCCTACTCCCGCAGCATCATCGATAGCACCGGTACCTAAATCCCAAGAATCTAGGTGGCCACCAATGATCACCATTTTCTCAGGGTTTTCGTTACCAGTTATTTCCGCAATGACATTATGACTGGTGTATTCACCGTCAAATCCTGCGTCTACCTGTAAGCTCACAGTAACTGATTGCCCCTTGGCTAAAAGCCGTTCAATTTGATCTGCATCTGGATTACTTAAGGCTACTGCTGCAATGCCTGCAGGTTCACTCATCATCCCAGTATGGGGAAATCTGTGACTGTCCGTACCGACTGATCTGAGCATAAATGCAGTGGCACCTTTCGCTTCGGCAATGGCTGCCCCTTTTGAGCGAGCCACAACCACGTGACCATAACCTATACCCTGAATGTGTTTGAACATCCTCTTAGCTACATAGACA
>JALRIU010000274.1 GCA_023255355.1 Pseudomonadales bacterium
AGGGGTTTTGAATTATCGGCCTCTAAACGGCGAAGGTCCTTACGGGCCACGTCATCGTGCAAGGCAAAATGGCTTTGACTTAGCAAGGTACCGCTAAGCCCATCATAGACATTCCAGGTCACCTGCGTACGACGGGTTTGACTACCTAACAATCTAAAATCAAAGTAGTCGGCCACTTCTGATGCCGCTGACTGACCTTCATCAACCACTGACAATTGACCAAACAGAATATACTGCACATTACGGTTATGATTAATTTTCAGAACCTGTTGTTGCACAGTGGGCCAATGATCAAAGCTATTTTTTGGAGGAATAATCTGTGCTTCTGGCGCATAGATAAGCTCGATATTGTTAGAATCTAGCTTTCTGTAAAACTGCTCTAAATAGGTTTTCGCTATATGCGGAGTATTGAAGGTAGATTGGCCGCTGAGCTGCTGCATACCCACCACCATCAGCGATTTTCGATAGGGCGTAGCTGCACATTCATTCAATTGATAGGTCTGCACCAACGAGGGTTTAGGCTGCTGACAGCCCAGGATCAATAACGAAAACACAATAATTAGACAGCGTTTCATTAGGCGCCTCGCACGGTGTTAAAGACATTCGATGAGAGAATTTGGCCAATTTTATCGGCGTATCGCGGATCGGTAGCATAACCAGCCTGCTGCAGTTCTGTGGCATATTGCGAGGCATTACTGCCCTGCTCTAACGCTTGCTGGTAACGTGGGCTTTCGCTAATAAACTTAAGGTAATCGTTAAACGATTCTTCAAAGTTATTGTAGGCTCTAAATTGTGCCCGCTCGCGCACAGCTACCCCATTGTTGTATTCCACTGTTGCAACCGAAATTCGATCACCCGACCAACGTGCATCGGCTTTAATATTAAACAAATTATAGCTCGAGGCACCCTGCTCATTTTGGTTGATATACTTGCCCCAACCTGTTTCCAACGCCGCTTGCGCTAATAGTGCTTTGGGGTCTACCCCCATGGCACGGCCAACCTTATCGGCTAGCGGTTGCAGGTGCTGGATAAATTCTTCTGGAGTGGAGAAAGAGATGAGTTCTGAGTGCTGTGTACTGAGTGCTGAGTGCTGGGTGCTGAGGGATGAGTGCTGAGCGCCCTCTGCCATTCCTGCGGAGGCAGGAATCTCTTGCCCTTGCATCACCGCAGGCCCAACCGAACGATCAGATAACGTCGTTTGATCCAACGTTTCCACCCGCTGCGGTTTTGCGTTGTACTGACTCAATTGACGGTAAATCACGTCCGCCAGCCCCATCCCTTTACCTTGCGACAAGGTCAGTGATAACTGATTATCCAGCATGTCTTGGTAAAAGTCGGTTTCATTGCTATTCAGATAACTGCCTTCGCTAAATACCGCATTGGCATCGCGCATACTGTCGAGCATCATTTTGACAAACACTGATTCAAACTGCTGCGCAACCGCTTTGATACTTGCATCGGAGTTCTTGCCATCATCCAAGCTTTTTAAGGCGCTTAAATCGTTGTACATGGCGTTGCTCGGCCCCGACTTTGCCGGAGCTGAAGCATTCATCATTGCCATATCCAAACGGCTGGTCATTTAGATCACCATGAGATCAGCGCGCAATGCGCCGGCTTGTTTCATGGCTTCGAGAATCGCCATCAAATCACCTGGGCTAGCACCGACTTCGTTGACGGCACGTACGATATCATTGAGGTCAACACCGGCATCAAACACAAACATGGGGTTGCCAGATTCATCGATACTGATATTACTGTTAGGCGTAACAATCGTTTCACCTTGACCAAATGGCGCGATAGGCTGACTCACATCAAAACCTTCACGTACGGTTACCGTTAAACCACCTTGGGTAATCGCCACCGGTGATACTTTGACGTGTTTGTTAATCACCACGGTACCGGTACGAGAGTTGAGAATAATTTTGGCTGGTGCCTCACCGATCTCGATATCTAGATCCTCTAGCATCGCCATATAACTGACCCGCTGGCTAGCATCGCGCGGTGCGCTGACATGAATTGAGCCCGCATCAATCGCTAAGGCGACCTCTGAACCAAGTAGATTATTGATGGTTTCAACCACGCTGCGAGCGGTTGAAAAGTCAGGTTCTAACAAGTTAAACACCAAGTGGCTTTGCTCAGCAAACGAGGTTTCGACCTCGCGTTCAACAATCGCGCCGCTAGGAATACGCCCGACACTCAAGGTGTTTTTTTGCACGGAAGAGCCGTCTCGACCTGAGGCACCTACACCGCCAACAATTAAGTTACCTTGCGCTAAGGCATAGATATTACCGTCAACCCCTTTGAGTTGTGAGAGCAATAAGCTACCACCGCGCAGGCTTTTGGCATTACCGATCGACGATACGGTGATATCTAATTTTTGACCAGGTTTGGCAAAGGCCGGCAACTGGGCATGAATCGCCACTGCCGCGACATTTTTTAACTGAAAGGTCATTCCATCTGGCAGTTTTACACCAAACTGCTTTAACATATTCACAAACGATTGGGTGGTAAATGGTGTTTGCGTGGTTTGGTCACCGGTGCCATCTAGACCAACCACTAAACCATAACCGACCAGTTGGTTCTCACGCACCCCCTCTAGACGAGCGATATCCTTTAAGCGATCGGCCTGAGTAAAGGGAGCTAACATTAGCAAAGCAATGATGTAATAACGAAGAGTTTTCATAGGCACCTCAGAAAGGCCAAAGCGCGCTGACAAAAAAGCGTGATAACCAACCCTGACGGTTTGTATCGGCTAATTCACCGGTGCCACTGTATGTGATTCTTGCATCAGCCAGCTTGGTCGATGCAATGGTATTGTCCAAGGCAATATCCTCGGGACGAATTAAGCCACGAATACGAATATATTCCTCGCCACGATTTAAGGTCATCCATTTTTCGCCACGCACGGCCAAGTTGCCATTTGGTAATACCTCAGACACCGTCACCGCGATATTGCCACTTAAGCTATTGCTCATATCGCTGGCTGCACTGCCGCTAAAGCCGCGTTGATGATCAACCGAATTCAACTTTCCTAGGTTCACACCAAGGCCAAGCTCGTTAGAGAGTGGCGATAATAAATCTGGACCCGTTAAGTCGTTAGTTGAATTTTTACTTGCGGTAGTATCAGCAGATTTGCTCGATACTGTGCGTTCAACTAGCACGATAGTAATGATGTCGCCGACGCGATTACTACGATTATCGGCAAACAGGGCCATTTCGCTGTTGGGCTGATAAATACCGCCTTTGTTGACACGAATCGGGGCAGGTTCAGCCGGAACTGCAGGCGTATACGCTTGCTCGCCAGGTACTGGACCGCGAGGTGTGCTGGCGCAAGCGCTCAACAACATCACTAAGCTAAGACCAATTAACGGTTTCATATCGCTAGTCTCCTAGACCTAAACGTTCTGGTTGAGGTACTGCAACATTTGGTCTGCGGTTGAAATGACTTTAGAGTTCATCTCATACACGCGCTGGGCGGTGATCATATTGACC
Organism: Pseudomonadales bacterium; assembly: GCA_023255355.1. GTDB lineage: Bacteria > Pseudomonadota > Gammaproteobacteria > Pseudomonadales > JAHEIH01 > JAHEIH01. The sequence continues at coordinate 3,493 of JALRIU010000274.1, forward strand.
ATCTCTTCGACCACATCGACGTTAGAGGTCTCGAGCATACCCTGCTCTAGTGAGCCCAAACCTTCGACACCTGCGGTACCCACTTGTGGGTTACCACTGGATCCGGTTTCTTTGAACAGGTTGCCGCCAATTGCCTGCAAGCCTGCTGGGTTGATGAAGTCGGTGACCTGAATAGAACCTAAATTGGTAGGCTGCGGACTACCATTAACCTGAGCGCTAACTACACCGTCTTTACCGATGGTGATACTTTGCGCGTCGGTAGGCACGGTGATATTAGGCTGCAACAAGAAACCAGATGAATTCACCATTTGGCCATCGGCATTGATCGAGAACTGGCCATCACGGGTATAGGCTTGTGAGCCATCGGGCATTAACACTTCAAAAAATCCACGGCCGTTGATGGCAACATCAAGCGCTTGCTCGGTGACCTGCATGTTGCCTTCGGTAAATTGCTTTTGAGTAGCCACAACGCGCACACCAGAACCCAACTGCACACCAGTCGGTAATTGCGAGTTTTCGGCAGACTGCGCACCAGGCTGACGCTGTGTTTGATACAAAAGATCTTCAAAGACTGCACGATCTCGCTTGTAGCCAATCGTTGCCGCATTTGAAAGGTTGTTTGAAATAGTTGTGAGCTGGGTATCTTGAGCGCTCAATCCTGTTTTACTAATCCATAGGGCTGCATGCATGATAATGTCCTCTCACTTACAATTGCATCATTCGGCTAGACTGCTCGTTGGCGTCTCCAACCGTCTGCATCATTTTTACTTGGGTTTCGTATTGGCGCGCTAGCACCAACATTTCGATCATGGCGTTAACGGTATTGACGTTACTGCCTTCAACAAAGCCAGAGACGATACGCGCCGAAGGGTCAATCTCAGCCTCTGCGCCGTCGCGCATCACAATGTTGCCGTCGTTATTTTTAACAAGATCAGCCGTATCAGGGCTGACGAGCTTGAGACGATCAACCGTCACCAATACTTCAGGACCTTGGCCCTTGCCGCGCACGGTAATCGAACCATCGATACCGACTTCGATACTTTCGTATGGAGGGATAGCAATCGGACCACCGTTGCCTACCACCACATCACCACGATCGGTGACTAGTTGACCATTGGCATCAACATTTAAACTCGCACTGCGTGTTAGGTATTCATTACCGTCAACGTCTTGTACGGCAAGCCAAGCATTATCGGCAATGGCAATATCTAAATCGCGGCCGGTCTCTTGTAATGGACCTGCACTAAAGTCGGTTGTGGTGCCGTTAACTAGCGCAAAGGCCCGACTGTCGAACATATCGTTATCAGCCTCAACCTTACTGGTCTTAGCCAACACCATATCTTGTTTAAAACCAGTGGTATTCGCGTTGGCGAGATTGTTGGCGTACACCGACTGTGCCTGCAGATTGTGCTTAGCACCGGTCATTGCAATGTAAAGCGCCTTGTCCATGGGACCTCTCTTGTCGAAACTCGACGTCAAAAAAATGTTGTCATGGATAGTTTTGCAATAAGGGTGCCAAGTTTTAGAAAGGAGGGCTGAGTACTGGGTGCGGGGTGCTGGCAGAAAATTGCTCCTGCATTTTCTGCACTTCCACCTTCCATGGCGGTCGAGCGCCAAATACTGAATAAAAAAAGAGCGGCAATTTCATGCCGCTTTTTTAAACCAACCCTTAACGAAGGTTAATAATCGTCTGGGTTATCTGGTTAGCGGTTTCGATCGTTTTGGCATTTGCTTGGAAGTTACGCTGCGCGATAATCAAATTCACCAATTGCTCAGACAGGTCAACGTTGGACTCTTCCAGTGCACCCGCTTGAATCACACCCAATGAACCTGAACCTGCGGAAGCGACTAGCGCCTCACCTGATTCAAAGTTTTCAGCCCACATGGAGTCACCTTGGGGTTGTAAACCTTGAGGATTGTCAAAGTTAGCCAGCGCCAATTGAGATAAGGCTACAGATTCACCATTGGTGTAACGGGCAAAGATGATACCTTCAGCATCGATCGACAGACCGGTCAACAAGCCTGTGGTATAGCCATTTTGATCAACATTATTTACTGCAAAGTCACTACTAAATTGGGTTGTTCTGGACATATCAATTGAAAAGTTAGAACTTACCGCGGGTTCCTCAACAGGGAAAGTAGCCCCCTCCAGACGGTTAATAGGCCCTAGCGCACCAGACAACTCTCCATCGGCGGTTTTTGGTGTCCAGTTAGACACAAGTAGTTGAGATGAATTTTCAGCATTTAGGGTACCATCAGGATTAAACCTAAGGGTATACGCTGCTTGAGTGGCCAATGTATTTTGTGGCGGAGGTAGCGATGTATCTGGGTCACCAACATCTTCACCATCGATTTGAACATACATTTTCCAGACATTAGGTTCGTTCTTTGTTGGGTCAGTAGGATCAAACTCCTGTTTGACAAAATACTGTGTCATCACGTGCGCTTCACCCAAGCTGTCATAAACGCTAACCGATGTTGCGTGGTTATAAGTAGATGGATCAGCAGGGTCAAATGCATTAATACTATAAAGATCAGCGGTACTGATAGCTAAAGTTGTGAAAAGACCGTCGGCTTTGGGCGCTAAGTTTGAAATACTATATCCTTCATCCATCACAACATCGATCACACCGCCTACTACTAAGGCGTCTCCGGCAACTGTTAATGCTGCTGCTGTGGCATTATCAAGATCATCCCCACCCGCAATACTCAAGCTTCCTAGATTGCCATCGTTAACGAGTGAAAATTTAAGATCATCACCCACGATTGAAGTTATAACAACGTCTCCATTGGCATCTATTTCAGCGGATATACCTGGTAGCGTACTGGTCGTCAGACTATTAATATCATCAACGATGTCTTGATATGTATTACCTGTCAACGTGACATTATTCAATACAAATCCATCACCAATTGTTGAGGCCGATGTATCAAGAACCGCTTTTGTAAGAGCTGAAGCTGACATGCCTGCCAAGTTATTAATTTCAGCAGCGGTTGATGCCGCACTCGCGTTTTGTTTGCTGCTGTACTCGACTTCAACCCCCTTAGCATTTGTTAAGGTAAACGATTGTGCTGTATATCCATTCACAGCGGCGTCTTCACCTGCAGTTGTCACATCAGCTAGCGTAGACACATCACCAAAACCAATTGCGCCACCTTGTGCAGCAGTCAAATTTGTAATCGTAATATCCGGTGTGCTTCCACTTTCAAAGGCAACAAAGCGTAAGACATCATTGGTGCCGTCGTTGAATTTTTCAGCGTACACATCCAAAGGAGGATCTTCTGCAAAGATCTGGCTGTTTATTTCAACGACAAGTTGATCAAGAGTTGATGTATTAGTGGTTAAGTTGATATCTTGGGTAATGCCGTTTAGATCTATAGTAAATGACACATTGGTGGTTGAATAATCGAAGGTGGAAGGCGCAAGCGTGCCAGCAACACTATGGTTTGTTGCAACATCATTGCCTACTTGAGCTTTTGCAATCACTGGCCCTGTAGAATCGAAAGTCACACCATTACGCTGCAGAACGGTCTCAGCTGAATCAAGATTGAGGCTTGAGGTAACACCTGTTGTTTGGCGTGGCTCTTGGTTTCCCGTTTCAATGCGAATATCTGAGACAACACCAGAAAAATTGCCAAAACGGTCTGACTCAAAGCCCTGTAGCCGGCCACCAGAGTTATTCACCACACAGCCTTGATCATCCAAGCTAAAGGTACCTGCACGACTATACAATGTTGAGTCGTTTTGATTGATCATAAAAAAACCTTGCCCGCTGATCGCTAAGTCGAGCTGACTGGAAGTAAAGGAGATATTACCCTGCGAGAATTGCTGAGCAATGTCTTGAACACGTGATCCGCCACCTGTTTGAGCATTACCTGAACCCAGTACCGAAGACGCAAACACATCACCAAATTCAACCCGCGACGATTTAAAGCCGGTGGTGCTGGCGTTAGCGATGTTGTTACCGGTAACTTTTAAGTCTGTTGATGCGGCACGAAGGCCACTTAGAGCTGCGTTGAAAGACATAACTTTCTCCTACTTTTTTCACTGTCAGTCTTACTGACTAAATTTTTCGCCCTGTCGTTTGGGCGTTCA
>JALRIU010000023.1 GCA_023255355.1 Pseudomonadales bacterium
TGTATGCCCAGAGTGTGCAAATGAGTGGACAGCAGCAGAACAAGCGGCAGCAGAGGCGGGCCCAGTGTTTACAGATTCGAATGGCAATATACTGCAGGACGGTGATACAGTAACTGTTATCAAAGACTTAAAGGTGAAAGGGTCATCGTTAGTGGTTAAGGTGGGAACCAAGGTTAAAGGTATTCGTTTATCCAACCATGGTGATCACGATATTGATTGCAAAATTGACGGTATCGGTGCAATGAAACTAAAATCTGAGTTCGTTAAAAAAGTGTAGTGTAGACATAATGACCTGGATCATGAGACTTCCAATATCATTGCTCTTAGTATTTGGTGTTTCTATTTGGGTCGTGAGTGTTAATCTTTTAAGTTCAGATGTTGAGCCATTTCAAAGCCAACGTATAGAAAATAGCGGCAAAGTTAAACATGTTGGCCCGCCAGAAGTTGCACCTTTGCCAAGTTGGGCTTATGAATTACCAGATTTTAATGCATTTGCAGCGGGTGATGAGCGCAAGCAGGCGTTTTTCAATTTTCTTACGCCCATCATTCATCACATTAATAGCCAGATTTTGTTAGATCGTTATCAATTGATGGGGTTGGTTGAGACGCTCAAGCAAAAAAAGATCATGTCCAGCAAACAACAGCGACAGCTTGCTAAGCTTATAAAGAAATACCGTGTTGAAGAAGAAGACCTAAATAAACAAATAAGTCGATTGCTGTTACGTGTTGACGTTGTGCCGCCTTCGCTGGCGCTGGCTCAAGCTGCAAATGAATCTGCTTGGGGTACATCAAGATTCGCGACTGAGGCCAATAATTTATTTGGTCAATGGTGTTACCGAAAGGGTTGTGGCCTTGTTCCAGCTCAGAGGGACGAAGAAGCAGTCCATGAAGTCCGTTCATTTGAATCCCCTGTCGATTCAGTAACGAGTTATATCCGTAATTTAAACACAAATGTTGCCTATGTTTTTCTTCGGCAATTACGTCGATCACTAAGAATGAGTGAAGATGGCATAAGTGGATTAAACATCGTGCAAGGCCTTGAGCCATATTCAAGTCGCGGCCAAGATTACGTTGACGAATTGTCTGCCATGATCCGTTATAACGATTTACAGCAATACGACGAATACTAATCCTTCCCTGCGTCGTATTACTTTTATTTTGAATCTCTCTCATGCCTAAAAGTTTTTCCAAAATCCTTGTGTTTGTTGTGTCGTGGCTGGCAATTATTTATGTCTTAATTGGTGCAAACGTAGATAAGATTCTGCAATTTTCACCCTTTGTTGGTATGGGTATCGTCGGTGCAATTTTTGCGAACTCGACAGGTGCTGGGGGCGGAGTTGTATTTATTCCCGCCTTTCAATGGCTAGCCTTCACAGAGCAACAATCGCTTGCTACCAGCATTGCTATTCAGTGTATGGGGATGACAGCAGGATCTTTGAGCTGGTTGGCATTCGCTAAAAAAGATACCTCTAACCTCGAGCATTGGCAGCCTTTTGTAATTATCGTCTTTCTTTGCGGTGCACTTTCTGTGGCGGGCATCAATTTCGTACATGGTATGGGAATAGATTCGCCGGGCTCGCTCAAACAAAACTTTTCTTTTTTTTCGCTAGGGCTCGGGAGTCTTTTGTTGGTCAGTGTATTGCGTGTTAACTCACAGAGTATTAAAACCAAACTTACCCCAACTGATTTTGTGGTTGTGTCCCTGATAGGTATCTTTGGCGGTATGATCACCGCATGGTTATCTGTTGGAGTGGGAGAAATTCTTGCGCTCTATTTGCTAATACGAGGTTTTAGTGCGACTGTTTCTGTGGCAGCGGCGGTTTGTGTCTCAGCAATTTCTGTGTGGTCAGCCATCAGCTACCATGTTTTGGCAAATAATGTAGTTTGGGAAGTGTTGGTGTTTGCCGGACCAGCTGCTGTTATCGGCGGTACTGTTGCCAGATATATCGCTATTTGGATGCCTGCTCGAGCCTTAAAGATTTTCTTTGCGTGTTGGGTACTATTTATGGGCCTAATTACTTCTCCCTTGATAAGCGGGTTCTAAGAAACCCGCTTATAGGTCGTATAACCATTAATTTTCTCAGTATTTGCCATCAATATTGCAAAACCACGAGCAGGGAGTTTGATGTGGACCGTGCCTGCAATGATATTTAAGGCACCATTTGTTGATTCACTAGCTAATACCCAGTCAAGTTGACGCATATTCATGAGTTTAGCATTGCGTAGCAATAGCATTTCTTCAATTTCTTCGTCATTAGGATTAATTACGATGAAGACCGATTCGGCCACCTTGTCTGTGTAGCGCTCAAATGCAAACAAATGTTTGCTAGCAATAGAACGCGTGTTGCCATATTTAAGGGCTGGCTTGGATTGGTGAAGATCGATTAGCTGTTTGTACCACTGCATTTCTAGATTTTCATCGTTAACCCAGTCCCACCGCATAGGCCCGCGCATCTCAGGATCTTCACCGCCGTCCATACCAAGTTCAGACCCATAGAATACATTAGGACTACCGGGTAGGGTAAAGTGAAGGACCTGGGCTAAGCGGCGGCGCTTGTCATCGCTGATCAGTGTCTGTATTCGAGGGGTGTCGTGGTTATCTAGGATGAGCCAAGATTTCAAAAGACCCTCGTAGTCGCTATCTGCCAGCATGTGCGAAAACATCTGGCTAGCAATGGCAGCATCTAGCTTACCCTGACAAAGGTTTAGCACGATCTGACGCAAACTAAAATTCATGAGTCCGTCCATAGCATCGACCCATTGGCTGGGATAGCACCAGACTTCACCTACCACGAGTGACTGTGCATTAACCGAATGAGCAGCTTGGGTTATGTCTTTCAAATAGTTATAACCAATATCGTGAGCAACATCGAGACGCCATCCATCTACGCCTTCAGAGATATATTTTTGTACCACAGATTCTTTGTCGGCATAGATGTACTGCTGGACTTCGGGGTTCTCGAGGTTTAATTCGGGTAAATTTCGCGCATTTTCCCAGGCTAAATAGCCACCTTGGTATTGCTCGCCAAAATAAAACCAATCTCTGTAGGTGCTGGTCGTGTTTTGTTGGGCATCTTTGAAAATGGCTGCGTTTTGACCCATGTGGTTGAAGACCCCGTCAAGGACTAATTTAAGACCTTGTTGATGGCAGGTGTCAGCTAACTCAATAACATCAGCGCGGCAGCCAAATTCGGGCGAAACTTCTTTAAAATCTAGTGAGTCATATTTATGGTTGGTGTAACCCACATGAATAGGGTTGAGGTAGAGTACGTCGACATTTAAACCACAAACGTAAGCTAGGTTTTGGCGCAAGCTTTGTAAGTCACCACCCCAGAATGCTATTTCGTGGCTCCACAATTGTTCTGTTGATAAATAGTAACCCTTGCAAGGTTTTTCATGCCAGTCATGCAAGGTTTTGGGCGCAGCATATAGATGTCGCTTAGCGTCTAAATCTGCGCTGGGTGCAAACCGGTCAACCAATACTTGGTAGACAACTGCACCCATGCGCCAATCTTTGGCGCGGCGTTTCATTATTTCTGCTAAGGCTTGATCATTGTCATCGCTGTATTGCATGTTGCACTCCCTTAAAAAGCATCGCGACAATAGCA